>JBPCND010000099.1:0-11105 GCA_051001655.1 Nocardioides sp.
CCCAAGTTCGGACAGGGCGGAGGCCGTGAGCTCGGTGTCGCGCGACCGCAGCGCCCGTCGTACCACACCTGGACCGTCAGCCAGCGCCGCCAGGACCAGGGCACGGTTCGTCAGCGACTTGGACCCGGGAAGGGTCACAGTGGCGCGCACCGGCCCGGCTGCGTAGGGCGCGCGCCACAGGGAGGTCTGGGTCCCGGTCAGGAGGTGACCGACTTGGCCGCGAGACGGGCCTGCGCCTTGGCCCCCCGGCGCAGGTGCTTGGCCTCCCGGCGTACGTCACCGACGGCATGCTTCGTGCGCCAGGCCACCCCAGGCTTGCCCTCGGTGTCCACGGCGGCCAGCATCAGCCCGCCGAGCGCCGAGACGTTCTTGGCGAAGTGGAGCCGCTGGTTCTTCCGAGTGGTCGGGTCGGACTCCTCCCAGAAGCGGTGGCCGCCGAGAGTCGTCGGGACGAGGGACGCGGCGAGAACAGTCGAGGAGAGGCGTGGGGCCCGGCCGGTGGCGAGAGCCAAGGCGCTGGCGATCTGGACGGCCGCGTTGACGCGGACCAGGGTCACCTCGTCGCGCGGCACCGGCAGCTGCGGGGCGACCCGGCCGATAGCGCGGGTCATCTTGGCGGCTACTGGCTTGGCCCGGGCGGCAGCTTCCTCGCTGTTGCGCAGAGCGTTGACCCCTCCCACGACGAACATCGAGACGAGTATCGGACGGGCAGCGAATCGGATCAGCGTCATGAGGTCATTCTTACCCGATGCCGGCCCGGGGCGACACCCGCCCGGTCGAAGGCGATTGGCTCCTGGAACGTAGGGCACCCTTTGGGCCCCAGAATTGGTGCTCACCGTTCCACCACGCCTGACGACGAGCCCAGTTGATGCAGCGCCCGACTCCGCACTCCGTCCGTCAGCGGGTTGATCGCCGGCATCAGGCGCCTGCGATCAACCCATTAGTGCTAGGACCAGCGCGACAGCGGCAGCTTGCTCGGCCGGCCGCGAGCAAGTCAGTGCCTTGACCTGGGCGCCCACGGTTGTCACGAGGGTGGGGCTGGGGTCGGGTCGGGTTTGCCGCGCTCTCGGCTGATCGTGACCGAGCCGGAGTTGTCGTCGTCGTTGGTCTCGACGTAGCCGTCCACGCGTAGCTCGAAGGTGATCGTCTCGTCCCCGGCAGCTGCTTGCCTGTTGACGAGCTCGACGTGGAACGTCAGCTCAGCCGGCGCTCCCCCCGAAACTGTGCAGGTGATGAGACCCGGGTCGGCCGAATCCGAACAGGTGGACGGGAAGGGCGTCACAGTCAGGCCAAGAGGGTTGTAAGAAGCCGTCAAGGTGCCGTTGGCCCCGTCAGGGACTCCCGAGACTGTGGCCGTGATCGACCCCATGCCGGAGTTGCCGGCGATGTGGTCGGTCAGCGCGAGCATGGCGTCGACGGTCGGGAGCGGTGGAACTGTCGGTGCGGTGTATGTGAATGACCTTGTGTTGTTCGCGTTATCGGGGTCGGCATAGCCCTCGGGCACGTTGATCGTCACGGTCAGCGCGGAGTTCGGCTGGCCGTCCGGGATCACGAGCGGGATGTCGGCGTCGAACGACTGCGCGTTGTCCGTCTCGCACAGCGCCGTGGCGGGATCACCCAGGATCGGTTCACAGGTGCCACCTTCACCGAAGGCGATGCCCGCGGGGTTCGAGACGATGCTGACCAGCACCGTGGGCGGAAGCTCGAGAGAGCCGACCATGGTGAAGCTCAGCCGCTCGCCAGAGAGGGCGACTGCGCTGAAGCTCAGGTCCGTCTGAATCAGCACGGGGGGCACCGGGGTGGGTCCGGGGTCGGTAGGGCTGCTGGTCGGGCTCCCGGTCGGGTCGCTGGTCGGACTGCCGGTCGGACCGCTGGTGGGGCCTGAGGTGGGGCCGCTGGTCGGACCGCTGCTGGGGCCGCTGGTGGGGCCTGAGGTGGGGCCGCTGGTCGGTCCGGCGGTGGGATCGCCGGTCGGGTCGTCAGTCGGGTCACCCGTGGGACCGGCGGTCGGTCCAGAAGTCGGGTTGCTGGCGGGGTCACTTGTCGGACCGTCAGTTGGAACGCTGGTCGGATCGCCCGTCGACTGGGCGTCCGGTGTGGCGGATGCCGAGAGGGTCGGCGTGGGGAGCACTGCCGGCACGGCGGCCGACGAGTTGGGCGGGTCGTCGCCGGCAGAGCCTGCCTCGCCCCCTCCACCGTCTCCATCGCCCGGTCCGTCGCTCCCCCCGTTGCCGGGACTCTCGCTCCTGCTCTCGTCGGGAGCGTCGCTCGCGTCGCCCGGACCGGGAGTGACGCCAGAGGACTCGCCGCCGGGCGGCAGCGAGGTGACGCTGATCGGCTCGTCGGCACCGATCACCTGCTCCTGGTTGCCGGAGGGCAGCATCAGGGCTCCGACCGCAACCGCTGCGACCACACTGGCGGCGACCGCTCCGGCCGTGGCGACACCTGCGTTGGTGCCGATCGTCTCGCGGGCCCTGCTCATCAACGCGAAAAGTCCGGCGCCACCAGTGGCAGTGCCGGTGCCGGCGAGGTAGGCGGTCGCGGCCGCACCGAGCAGAAGGGGGGCGATGATGCCGGCCAGGTTGGAGTTGACCTCGGTGAGCTCGAGGTACATCGCCGTACATCGCCGACACTCGTCGAGGTGGCTCTGGACCTTGGCGCTGTCGCGCTTGGCGAGTCCCTTGCGGATGAAGGCGCCGAGGTGCTCGTTGACCCACCGGCACTCGGTGTCCGAGATGTCGTTGAGGTGCATTGTCAGGAACGCCTGACGGAGGCCCTCCCGGGCGCGGTAGGCCAGCGCTGACACCGAGTTCGCGCTCATCCCGAGCATCGCGGCGACCTCCGCCGGCTTCTGACCTTCTACCTCGAGATGCCACAAGACCATCTGCCAGCGTTCGGGCAGGCTGGCGAAGGCCTGCGCCGCGGCACCGCTCTCGAAAGCCGCCACCGCGGTGTCCTGGAAGGGCACACCGGGGTCGAACTTGTTCATGTCGTCGGACGGCGGCACCTTTGCGGACGCCCGAACCTTGTCCACGTGCAGCCGGCGTACTGCGGTGAGCAGGTACGCGCGGAACGCGACGTCGGGGCCACCACCGCCCTGGAGCACCACCAGGACCTTCGCGAAGGCCTCCGAGACGAGGTCGTCGGCGTCGGGGCCGCGCAGAAGCTGACGGGCCAGTCTGTTAGCCGCGTCGACGTGCCTGGAGAACAGGTCCCCGTAGGCAGCGACATCTCCACCGCGGACGCGTGAGATGAGCTCCGCGTCGCTGGGCGTGTCGATGTCGCTCAGGGTGTCGGTCATGGTCCTCGTTGAAGAGACGTGGGTGCGTCCCAGATATGACGTCGGTCCAGGTTGTTTCTCCGGCACCACGGTAGACCTTGGACGTCCCCGGCGTGGTGGACCTCAGAAATTGCCCCGACAACTGGTCTGACGCGGCGGCTCCAGGCGACAACGGAGAAAAGTCCCCGAACCGGCGTCATGAAGCCCGCCCATCCTCGTTTCCTCCTCGCAAGGCCGTTGACGAGCGTTCGAGGGAGCGCCTGGCGATCAGACGGAGGTGGCCTGGTATGCCCATGTTCACCTCGTTCACGAGACGCCGCTCGGAAACGGTCTCCAGGACCCAGGCACGGGACCTGCCCGAAGCGGTTCGGCAGCAGCTGCCGATGCGCTTCGAAGCAGTGGGGGAGGCCTTGGTGTCCGACGGGGACGTCAGCGCGGCCTGCAGTGTGGTCGGGAGGGACGTAGCCCGTGACGGTGCCGCCCTGGGAGAGGCACTGTCCGGGCTACGCACCACCTATCACCTCGTCCTCGGATCCGCACCCGGCTTCGACGCCGCTGAGGCGCTTTCGGTGGCGTGGAGTGAAGCGACCCTGGAGTATCTCCACGACCTGTCGTGTGAGGACCCGATGACCGGGCTGACGAGCCTGGCTCACGTGCGGACGCGGCTCGCCGAGCTCTACCGCGACGCCGAGCTGACCGACGTACCCATGCGGGAGAGCAACGCACTCGTCGTCGTCGAAGTCAGCTTCCGACGCCATGACTCCTTCGCCGACCATCACTTCACGCGGGCACTGCGGCTGGTCCAGGTGGCAGAGGCGATGCGCTCGGTCTACTCCGGGGGGCAGACGATCGGACGCCTCGGACTGAACCGCGCCGTCGCCGTGGTCGAGCGTGACCGTGATCTAGGACAGTCGGTCTCGCTGCTGCGTGAGTTCCTCGCTGACCTCGACCTCGGCGCCTCCGACGTCCGGGTCTGGATCGAAGGCTTGCCACCTACTGCAGAGTCGGCGACCAGGCTGCTCGACGAGCTAGCCCGCTGACGGTGTCCTGCCGCTAGCCTGCTGGCTATGTGCGGCCGCTATGCCTCCAGTCGTCGACCTGAGGACCTCGTCGAGGAGTTCGAGATCGACAGGGTCGACGTCAAGGAGACGCTCGCCCCGGACTTCAACGTCGCCCCGACCAAGCCGGTGTACGCCGTCGTCCAACGTCCCGCCTCGAAGCAGGACGCCACCCTCGAACGGCAGCTGAGGGTGCTTTCCTGGGGACTCGTGCCGTTCTGGGCGAAGGACCCCTCGATCGGCAACAAGATGATCAACGCCCGGATGGAGACGGTGGAGGAGAAGCCGGCCTACCGCAAGGCGTTCGCCTCGCGAAGGTGCCTGCTGCCGGCGGACGGCTACTACGAGTGGTACGTCACCGACCAGGCTCCAGAGGCGGAAGGCCAGGCCGCCGAGACCGGAAGGCGGCGCCGCCAACCGAAACAGCCGTTCTACATCCATCCCGCAGACGGAAGCATGATGGCGATGGCAGGGCTCTACGAGATCTGGCGCGACCCCACTCGCGACGACGACGACCCGCTGCGTTTCCGATGGACGTGCACTGTCCTGACGACCAGGGCGGAGGACGCTGTCGGACACATCCACGACCGGATGCCCCTGCTCGTCGAGCCGGACAGGTACGGCGCCTGGCTGGACCCGACCCCGACGGAGCCGGCCGCTCTGAAGAGCCTGTTGGTGCCGGCCGCACCGGGCCGGTTGGAGGCCTACCCAGTCTCCACGGAGGTCAACAACGTCCGCAACAACGGCGCCGAGCTGCTCGCCCCGTTGCCCATGGAGCCGACCTGATGGGCCAGGTCTCGGTCGTCTCCACGCCGCACGGTGAGGCCCGACTGCACCGTGACCGGGCCAGGCGTCCGATCGGCACGCTCCTGCTCGGCCACGGCGCCGGCGGAGGCGTCGAGGCTCCGGACCTCGTCGCTCTCGCCGAGGCGCTTCCCCGGCAGGGCATCTCGGTGGTCCGGCTCGAACAGCCGTGGCGGGTCTCCGGCCAGAAGATCGCTGCGCCTCCGGCCGTGCTCGACGTGTGTCTGCTCGCGGCTGCTCGCCAGGTCCGGTCGCAGACCCCTCTGGTGGTCGGCGGCCGCAGCGCAGGTGCCCGCTCCGCGGCCCGGTGCGTTGCCGAGCTGCATGCAGCGGCGTACCTCGCCCTCGCCTTCCCCCTCCACCCCCCGGGCATGCCGGAGCGCTCACGTGTCGAGGAGCTCGAGGCCGTCGCTGTGCCGACCCTGGTGATCCAGGGCGAGCGGGACCCGTTCGGCGGACCCGAGGAGTTTCCACCGGGGGTCGAGCTGGCGGTCGTCCCCGGCGGCGACCACTCGTTCCGGGTTCCCCGGCGAGGAGCGGTGACGCAGGAGGAGGCGATGGCCATCATCGTCGAAGCCACGCTGGAGTTCGTCGTCCGCGACGTGGCCGGGAATCGAACAGCGCCCTGACGTGTTCCCTCCCACAGATCCGACCAGCAGATCCGACCAGCAGATCCGACCAGCAGATCCGACGGGAGCTGATGACGTGGGAACGCAGACCTGCGAGCGAGGTCAGGACCGCGGCGCCAAGACGTCGTACCCCGCCCTGCCGCTAGGCTGGGAGGCGATGACTGACGAGAGCTTGCCGGACCCGGCGACCGAAACCGACGCGGAGCGGACCGCCCGGTTCGAACGGGACGCCCTGCCGTTCCTGGACCAGCTGTACTCCGCCGCCATGCGGATGACTCGCAACCCAGCGGACGCCGAGGACCTCGTACAGGAGACCTTCGCCAAGGCCTACTCCGCGTTCCACCAGTTCAGGCCCGGCACCAACCTCAAGGCGTGGCTCTACCGCATCCTGACGAACACCTTCATCAAC
This sequence comes from Nocardioides sp., assembly GCA_051001655.1. Classification (GTDB taxonomy): domain Bacteria; phylum Actinomycetota; class Actinomycetes; order Propionibacteriales; family Nocardioidaceae; genus Nocardioides_B. The sequence goes on from JBPCND010000099.1 coordinate 6,181, forward strand.
AGCTACCGCAAGAAGCAGCGGGAGCCGCAGCAGTCGATGAGCGAGGACGTCGAGGACTGGCAGCTCGCGCGAGCTGAGTCGCACACATCCGTCGGCCTGAAGTCCGCCGAGACCGAAGCGCTCGAGCGGCTGCCCGACAGCGATGTCAAGGACGCCCTGCAGAAGCTCCCCGAGGACTTCCGTCTCGCGGTCTACCTCGCCGACGTCGAAGGTTTTCCCTACAAGGAGATCGCGGAGATCATGGACACGCCGATCGGCACCGTGATGTCCCGGTTGCACCGCGGCCGTCGCCAGCTCCGGGAGCTGCTTGCCGACTACGCCACCCAGCGAGGGATGAGCGCTGTCGGGACCGTGAAGGGGGCCTCGTCATGAGCTGCGGTGACCCGCATGACAAGGACTGTGCGGAGGTCCTGGACCGGGTTTTCTTCTTCATCGACCATGAGCTCGAGGACGCGGATCAGGCCGAGATAGAGCACCACCTCGACGAGTGCGGTCCCTGTCTGGCGAAGTACGACCTCGAACGGACCGTCAAGGCGCTCGTGCGCCGGTCGTGCTCGGAGCACGCGCCCGAGGGGCTGCGCGACAAGGTGCTGCTCCGGATCCGTGCTGTGCAGGTGGAGATCACCCAGACCCGGGTGGACTGAGGCCGTCGTACCCTGCGATGCCGCTGCTGGGGCCGCTAGACGGGAAGGACCCCGACCGGTGACGGTGCGGGGTCCTTCGCTTCTGCGCCCGAGCGCACAAGATCGCCTGGTCAGGCGTTGGGGCGCTTGCCGTGGTTGGCGCCCTTCTTCTTGCGGGCGCGGCGCTTGCGGCCGGTCTTGCCCATGGTGTCCTCCTCGACGCTGACTCACTCAGCGGCACCGATCCGATGACCGGGGCCGCGGCCATTGTCGCAAACGGCAGATCGATCGGCCAAACCGGTGCCGAGGGGGTCAGGCGGGTCAGCTGGGTCAGAGGGTCAGCCGGAAGCCGATCAGGTCCACCGCGGGCGCCGGGGTCCAGTCCAGCTCGCGGGCACGCTGAAAGCCCGTCCGGGCGTAGAGCGCGTGTGCCTCGACCTGCGCGGGGAGGCTGCTCAGTGCCAGCGCCGAGCAGCCGAGCTCCCGGGACCGTTCGACGCATCGACGCACCAGGGCCTCTGCGACCCCACGACGGCGTGCGTCGGGATGCACGGCCAGCATCCGGAACTCGCTCTCCCCGGGTCGCGCCACCTCCCGGAAGGCCGACCCCTCGGGGCAGAACGTGACGGTCCCGACCATCCGGCCGTCCAGGTCGGCGACGTAGAGCTCCGCCCCCGTGCGCCGAGAAGCCGCGTCCAGCAGGTGGTGGGCATAGAAGTCGTCCTCGACGATGAACCCGCTGTGCGTGTAGGCGTCGAGGGTGAGCCGTCCCACGGCCCCCATCTCGTCGGCCCTGGCGATGCGCACCCCGACACCTGCCGAAGCATCGGACCCGGTGCCAGCGGGCTCGGGAACGTCGCTCATGCGGGCAGGGTAACCGGTGGCAGCGGGCGGTCCGGAGGGGGCAGGACGGGGTTCGCTCAGGCGAGAAAGCGCGGGTGCATCGCCCGAAGCTGCTCGATCAGAGTGAGCAGCAGGTCCGAACGGACCGCGGGAGGGCGGGGTGCGAGGGCGAGCTGCAGGTGGAGCGCTCGCAGGAATGATGCGACGTTGCCGGCCACGGCGGACTGATCGCCGGATCGGGTGAAGTCCGGACGGGCGTGCATGGCGAGCCGGGCGATCCGGGGCTCCACGACGTCGAGCCCCACCAGGTCGCGCCGCAGGATCGCCATCACGGCCAGGGCGAGCCGGTCGTCCTCGCCATGGACGAGCCGCTGGTCGGTCTCCGCGAGCAGTCGGTCGGCGATCACATCGAGCAGCACAGTGAGCTCCAGCCGTCGAACCGCCTCCGAGGATGCCAGGGCAGCGAGCGCATCTGCGCCGTGCGCGACCGCGTGCGCCCAACCCTTCCCCACGACGAAGCCCCGCAGGTCCTGCTCGCGGACCAGCCACCCGGCGACGCGGTCCCCCCAGCGCAGCACCGTGTCCTCGCGAAGGAGGTGCTGCTCGTTGGTGCGGCTGATGCACTCACCGAGAATCAGGGCGGAGAAGCTGCGCCTGAAGACGGTGTCGGTGTCGCGCTGTCCGATGCCGACGAGCAACCCGGTGGCCATCCCGTCGCCGAGCCCCTCAAGCAGGTGGTCGTAGACACCTTCGGTGACCCACCTCGCCAGCACCTCGTAGGCGATGCCGTCGCGGCGGCGCGGGTCGGTGTCGCCGAGCATGGTCGTCAGCTCGGAGGTCAGGTCGGCCAGGGAACGGTCGTCAGGCACCTTGTGGCCCTCCGCCACCACCCGCTCCCAGAACGCCGACTCCATGACGACATCCTGCCACTCGTGGACGGCGACCGGGGCATCGGGTTTTGCGCGCCCTACGCTGTCCGGGTGCCGTCCCTGAACGAGCTTGCACGATCCCACACCGACCTCGTCGAGGAAGACCTGGCCTGGCTGCATCTACTGCTCGCGGACTGGCAGATCATCGCCGACCTGTCCTTCGCCGACCTGGTCCTCTGGCTGCCGGACAGGGCTGGAAGTGGTTATTGGGCAGCGGCCCAGATGAGGCCGACGACCGGACCGACCGCCTATGTCGACGACATGGTCGGTGCCTTCGTGCCGCGTGGCCGGCGGCCGCTCCTCGACGCGGCGTACGACCAGGAGCGGGTGGCCCGGGAGGGAGATCCGGAGTGGCGCGACGACGTCCCGGTGCGGGTGGAGGCGATCCCGGTCCGGCGCGGGAGGCACATTCTCGGGGTGGTGGCGCGCAACACCAACCTGCTCGGGGTACGCACGCCCAGCCGACTGGAGCTCTCCTATCTCCAGGCGGCGACCGACCTCACCCAGATGATCAGCAACGGACACTTCCCTTACACCGGTCAGCGATCCGATCACGCGGACTCGCCCCGGGTCGGTGACGGGTTCGTGCGGATCGACGCGCTCGGCCGGGTCACCTACGCGAGCCCTAACGCGATCTCGGTCTACCGTCGGCTGGGCATGCAGACCGACCTCACCGGACTCGACCTGGCCGAGACGACACGTGAGCTGATCCCGCCCAGGCGACGCCCGGACGAGGAGACGCTGAGCGCGGTCCTGGGCGGCCGGATGCCCCGGGACACCGAGATCGGCAACGGCGACACCGTCCTGATCCTGCGAGCGATCCCCCTGCGACCGACAGGGGAGCACCTCGGCGCCCTAGTGCTGTTGCGAGACGTCACCGATCTGCGCAGCCGGGACCGGGAGCTCGTCACCAAGGACGCGACGATCCGGGAGATCCATCACCGGGTCAAGAACAACCTGCAGACCGTGCAGGCTCTGCTCAGGCTCCAGGCCCGTCGCCTGGAGGCGCACCAGGGACGGGCCGCGTTGGAGGAGGCCGTACGTCGGGTGGGCTCGATCGCCATCGTGCACGACACCCTCAGCCAGACCCTCGACGAGAGGGTGGAGTTCGACGAGGTGGCCGACCGGCTGCGACTGATGGTGGCCGAGGTGTCCTCACCGGAGGCGACGATCGCTTCGAGTCGGGAAGGGACGTTCGGCACCGTCGACGCCGAGACCGCGACTCCGCTGGCCATGGTCCTGACCGAGGTGTTGCAGAACGCTGTCGAACACGGGTTCTGCGGTGGACCGGGCACGTTGACGGTCGCAGTCGAGCGGATCGCCGGTCGGCTGCGGGTCGTCGTCGAGGACGACGGGATCGGCCTCGGAGACCAGTTCGATCAGGAGACCACCTCGAGCCTGGGTCTCTCGATCGTCCGCACACTGGTGGAGTCGGAGCTCGGTGGTGTCCTGGAGATCGGGCCGGCAGCCACGCACGGGACCAGGGTGACCTTGGATGTGCCGCTGGTGTGACTGACGGCCCGGAGCTCGAGTGCTGGCTACGGGTTTCAGGCGGTGCGGATCTTGGCGCGGGCGTTGCGGCGCTTGAGTGCTCGACGCTCGTCCTCGCTCAATCCCCCCCAGACACCGTGGTCCTGTCCCGCTTCGAGTGCCCAGGCGAGACATTGCTCGCGGACGTCGCAGCGTCGGCACACCTGCTTGGCGTCCTCTATCTGCAGGATGGCCGGGCCGGTGTTGCCGATCGGGAAGAACAGCTCTGGGTCCTCGTCGAGGCACGCAGAGCGGTGGCGCCAATCCATGGCGGTTGACTCCTTGTCATGTGGGTCGGGTGTCTGTCTGTCTCGTGAGCTGGGCCGGCGGGGGTGGCCGGATCCTTGTACGCAGCCCAGTGACCGCGTCCACGGATGGTGAACGTGTTCACAAGGCTCGTCCCGGCCAAGCGAGCTCGGGAGGGCACGGAGGCGGTCTGGGGAGACAGGTCCGTCCGACCTGCTGACCGGTGACTGCTTCCAGGGTCGCAAGAGATCGTGGTCCGATCAACCTTTTCCGGAGGTCACTTTCGTCACAGGTGGACATAAGGCGCCGTCGCGAGGCTCCGGCGCCACGGGATCCGTGGCCCGTCGGTGTTCGCCCGGCAGCCCGAACTGCGTACGATCGGCGGGGTGAGCGACCCGGCAGCCTCGTCGAGCGCGTCCCTGCCCACAAGCCCGCCGGTGCCTCTGGTGGTGGCGGCCGGTCTTGCTGCCGTCGAAGGCGGCCTGTTGGCCCTCTACGGCGTGGCCGAGCTCGTTGCCGTGCAAGGCGGGCGGCTGAGCATGGGACTCTCGACCGCCGTGTTCTTCCTGGTGTACGGCGTCGGGTTGGTGTACTGTGCCTGGTCGGCCTACCGGCTGAGCTCCTGGGCCCGCGCACCGATCGTGCTGTCGCAGCTGATCCAGCTCGGCGTCGCCTGGAGCTTCCGGGGGGGCAGCTCGACCCCCGTGGCCGCCGCCCTCGCTCTGGTCGCGGCAACCGTGCTCGTCGGCATCTT
>JBPCND010000100.1:0-2662 GCA_051001655.1 Nocardioides sp.
CGAGCTGCTCGCCGGCTCACGGCGATTGCCTCGCACCGGAGCGCAGCTGCTCACTGGGGCTGGGAAATGAAGCGACAGCCCCAGCAGCCGGCCATGACGGTGCCCCGCAACCGCAACCTTCCCGCGAAGCGCCGAGAGGGTCTCGACGTCCACTTCGCCGACCTCCGTGACGACGAGGTGGCCGCCCCCGGAGTGACCACGCGCGAGCGGACCGTCGTGGACTGCATGCGCGCGCTGCGGTTCGACGAGGCGCTGGCCATCGCCGACTCGGCTCTCCGTCACAGGGACCTCACCAAACACCGACTGCTCGAGCTCGCCGCGGCGGTCACCGGAAAGGGTGGCAAGCAAGCCCGCAGGGTGGCGGCCGCGGCAAGTGCGAAAGCTGCCAACCCGTTCGAGTCGGTCCTGCGAGCCATCGCCCTCGAGGTGCCCGGCTTGCAGGTGGAGCCTCAGGTGGTCCTGCACGTCGATGGCCACACGGTGCGTCCCGACCTGGTGGACCTGTCCAGGAGGCTGGTCGTGGAGGCGGAGTCGTTCGAGTGGCACGGCAGACGGGAGGCGCTGGACCGCGACTGCATCCGCTACAACGTGCTGAGCCTGGGTGGCTGGACGATCCTGAGGTTCAGCTGGGAGCAGGTGATGAGGCGGCCCTGGTATGTCCGGCGCTGCCTCATCACGATCGCTGACTCACCTCGGCCCCGGACCGTCAAACAGGCAAACCGGCGTCGACCTGCCCGAAAGTGCGCCTGAGCCGCCGGTTTGCCCGTCCGGATGGCTGCGGGGAGGCCGGCGTGGGCCGGAGGGGGGCCGGCGGAGGCCGGGGGAGGCCGGCGTGGGCCGGAGGCCGTCAGGTCAGAGGGCCGAACCCTGCCGGTAGTCGTCGAAGCTGGCGTTCCAGTCGCCGTAGCCGTTGGTCAAGGTCATCCGCCGGTCGGTGCCGGTCACTTCCACCACGTCGCCGCGGTTAGAGAGGCCGTAGACCCACCGGGCGTCCCCGGTGCTCATGCCCACGCAGCCGTGGCTCACGTTGGCCCTGCCCTGCGAAGCGAGCGACCAGGGCGCGGCGTGAAGGAACTCACCGGAGTAGGTCACGCGCATGGCGTACTCGACGTTCGACATGTTGTAGTACTCCGGGTCGTCCGGGTCGATGCCCGTCGTGGCCGCGTCCATCCGCTTGGCGCGGAACTTCTCGATGATCACCTTCGTGCCGGACCGGGTGATGAAGCCCGGCTTGCCGGCACTGATCGGGATGGTGCGCAGCATCGTGCCGTTGCGGAAGACCCGCATCCGGTGTCGGGCCACGTCGATCCGGCTGATCACCGCGTCGCCGACGGTGAAGGACGTCGTGCGGCTGAGCTGACCGTAGATACCGTTGCCTGCCGGGATGCTGTTGATGTCGGCGGTCACCGTGACGTCCGTGCCAGGCTGCCAGTAGGTCCGGGGGCGCCAGTGCACCTCGTTGTCGCTGAGCCAGTGCCAGGCTCCGGCCTGCCGTGGCGAGGACTCCACGGAGATGTGCCGTTCGATCGCTGCCCGGTCGGTCACCGCGACGTCGAAGGTCATGATGACCGGCATCCCGACGCCGACGGTCTCGCCCTGCAGCGGCGCGATGCTCGGGAAGGTCTGCTCGGCCAGCGCCAGGTCGTCGGTCCGGAAGGAGGACCGCTCCCGCGCCGTCCGGCCGTCGTCGTCGACCGCGACCGTGCGCACGGTGTAGCGCAGACCGGGCTCGAGACGCTCCGCGGAGGTCCACCGGGTGTCCGCCTTGTCGAGGTCGCCCCGGAGAGTACGACGATGCGAGCCGTAGGTCACCTCGACCGACTCGAACGTGCCCTGCTCGGACGTGAGCTCGACGACCTGGTCGACGGGGACGCTGCCCCCCGACTGCGGGAGGTTGCTGCTGACGGTGGCGGCCGACGGGGTGGGGACCGCCTCGGCCGGTGTCGCTGGCGGTGCTGTCGGCGAGGTCTGTGCTGTCGGTGAGGCCGCGGACGGCGAGGCCGGCGTACCCGCGTCGGCCGAAGGCTCGACACCGGCCGTCGTCGTGCACCCGGCGAGGCTCGCCGTCAACACCACTGCGACAGCTACGGCGGCACGTCCGCGCACCGCCCGGGCGCGCCCGGCGGACCGGAGTGACGACATGGGATCCCCTCGGGAGGCAAACGGCTGTCCCTTCAGGGTAACAACCATCACAGGGTCCGGCCGACCACGCGGGCGGTGCGCCCGGTCACGTTGTCGTCACGCTCCGGTGTACAGCGGGCCTCAGTGCGCGTGCTCCACGACGTAGTACTCGTAGATCCAGCCGCACAGAGCCAACGAGCCGAGCCCGAAGCCGATGAGCAGCAGCCACCAGGCGCTCATCGCGGTCCCGAAGACGATGAGGCCCAGCGTGCAGGCGCACCACAGCGGCCACCAGGAGTACGGCGGGAAGAACCCAAGCTCCCCCGCGCCGCCGGCGATCTCGGCGTCGTCGAGGTCCGCGGGCCGGGGCTCCATGCGGCGGGCATGGAACCCCAGGAAGAACGTCACGAGAAGCAGCAACAGGAAGGTCATCGTCAGAGCGGAGGTGCCGGTCCAGTCGTAGGTGATGAACCAGTACGCCGGCGCGACCAGCAGGAAGAACATCGCGCAGATCGCGAACAGCACTGCCTCGGCCTTCATC
>JBPCND010000101.1:0-17668 GCA_051001655.1 Nocardioides sp.
CCTGCACCAGAACGGGGGCGTCGCCCAGATTCGCGTCGCGCTGGCGGTAGACGTCGAGCCTGCCCCGACGGCCGTGCCGTTCGTCGTAGGCCACGTCGCGGACCACCTCGACCTCGTCGTCGGGCAGCCGGAACGGCCACGCGAGCTGGCTCAGCGGTGTCGAAAGGTCCAGGTCGGTGTATGTGGCGCCGAGCCGGGCCAGGTAGTCCTCGCCGAGTCCCTCCCGAAGCGCGTCGTCCACCCGGTGCTGGGCTCCGGCGGACTCCACGATCAGCGCTCCGAGACCGGCGCCACTCGCGGCGGCAACAGCCAGCCCGAGTCGGCTGCGGTCACGCCCGGACAGCTCGCGAGCGGCATCGGCCACGGTCAGCGCAAGCAGGTGCGGGGCAAGCTCGCTGGTCACCCAGCCTCCGAAGAAGGTCGGCACCTGGGCGGCGAAGTGACGCGAGGGACGCAGGGCGTTGGTGGTGAGAAGAGCGGTGAGCAGCTGGCGGGAGAGGTAGCTGCCGGCCATGGCCGCAGGATACCGAGACAGCCAGGACGTGTGGCCGTAGGTGTCGGCGAGACGCTAATTCGGTCGCGTGGACACCCGCGACGCGCGATCCTGACCGGATGCACATCGAAGAGTTCACCGTCGACGACGCGGCCACGATCGCCGAGGCGGTCGCGGTCAACAACGCCGTCGACGCCCACGACGCACCGTGGACGCACCCGATGACCGTGACGACGCTGACCGGGATGATCCGCCATGGCTGGGACGGTGAGACACCGAGATGCCTCGCGGCCCGCGTCGACGGCGGTGTCGTCGGGTACGCCGACTTCTGGGTCGGTGAGTGGGACAACACCGAGCTCGCCTGGTTCGGGCTCGCCGTGCACCCCGACCATCGGCGTCGTGGGATCGGCAGCGCCCTGATGGCGCGGCTGCTCGAGCTCACCCGCGAGTCCGGTCGGTCCAAGGTCGGGATCGACTCGTGGGATTCCGAGGCGGGCATCGGCTTCGCCTCGGCACACGGGCTCGAGCGCAAGTCGCAGGCCATCAGCCGTCGGCAGCTCCTAGCCGAGGTCGACCGGGATGTGGTCGAGCGGATGTACGACGAGGCACAGGCGGCCGCGACGGCGTACGAGCTGCTCCGCGTGGTGGGACGGACCCCGGACGACCTCCTCGACCGGGTGGCGGTGATGACCGCGGCGATCAACGACGCCCCGACCGACGACCTCGACATCGAGGACGAGGTGTTCCCGCCGGAACGAGTGCGCAACTACGAGGACGCCACCCTCGCCCGGGGGCATCGGATGTACCGGTTGATGGCGCAACACCGGGAGACCGGCGAGCTGGCCGGGCAGACGATCGTCGCGGTCGAGGCCGAGCGGCCGACGATCGGGCACCAGCACGACACCAGCGTGACCAGGGGGCACCGAGGGAACCGGCTCGGGCTGCTGCTCAAGTCCGGGATGCTGCGCTGGCTCGAGGAGGTCGAGCCGCAGCTCGAGACCATTGATACCTGGAACGCCGAGTCCAACGACCACATGATCGCGGTCAACGAACAGCTCGGCTACCGGGTCATGGGCCGCGGTCTTCAGTTCCAGCGCAGCCTCTGACGCGGCGCGTTCAGCCGCGGGCAGTCAGCCGCGGTCGGTCAGCACGACCGGACCGTCGTCGGTGATGGCGATCGTGTGCTCGGCGTGCGCTCCACGCGAGCCGTCGTCGCTGCGCAACGTCCAGCCGTCGGGGTCCATCCGCAGCAGGTCGCTCGAGGCGAGGAACCATGGCTCGATGGCGATCACCAGGCCGGGTTTGAGGGGGTAGCCACGTCCGGGCCGGCCGTCGTTGGGCACGTGCGGGTCGCCGTGCATGGTGCGGCCCACCCCGTGTCCGCCGAAGTCGGTGTTGATCGACAGGCCGGCGGCACGGGCGACGGTGGCGATCGCCGCGGAGATGTCGCCGATCCGGTTGCCCGTCCGGGCCGCGGAGATGCCGGCGGTCAGAGCCTCCTCGGCGACCGAGATCAGCGTCAGGTCCTCCTCACGGGGGGCTCCGACCACGACGCTGAGCGCGGAGTCCGCGACCCAGCCGTCCACCGACGCCGCGAAGTCGACACTGAGCAGATCGCCGTCCCGCAGCACGTAGTCGTGGGGGAGCCCGTGCAGGACGGCGTCGTTGACCGACGTACACAGCACCTTCCCGAAGGGACGGGCGCCGAACGAGGGGTGGTAGTCGATGTAGCAGGACGAGGCGCCGCGATCGCGGATCATGTCGTGGGCGAGTGCGTCGAGTGCCAGCAGGTTGACCCCGACGTCGGCCGCCTCGCGGAGCCGGGTCAGCACCTCGGCGACGAACCGGCCCGCAGGACGCATCTGCTCGATCTCGGCGGACGTTCTCAGCTCGATCATGCGCGCAGGCTACGGGGCGGTCAGTTGGTCACACAGACGGGCTGCTTCTCGAGCTGGATCTGCTCGTTGCGCACCGTCACCTCGGTGACCACCTCGACCGATCCCCCGGCGCAGTTCTGGGTGCCGAGGTTGACCTGTTCGTCGGGTGCAGTGGTCGCTGCCTGGCCGGGTCGACCCGCGGGACCGCGCCGGCCGGCGACTCCCTGGACCCCGTCCTTGCCGTCGAGGCCGTCCTTGCCGTCGAGACCGTCGGTCCCGTCGGCACCGGCCGGTCCCATCTGTCCGGGCGGTCCCTGGAGGCCCGAAGCGCCCTGCGGCCCCTGCAGCTGGCCCTGAAGCACGGTCACCGCGGCGAGCGCGCCCAGGAACCCACACACCACAGAGACCACACATGTCACAACGATTCCCGGCAGCTTGCCCATGGGAGGACGGTAGAGGGGAGCACGGGCATGCGTGGCTGAATCGCCATGTTCGGGCGGCGCAGTGGGTCAACGACGTACGGTGGCCGAGGATCCACCCAACACGGTGCCGAGCCGAATTACATGGGTGTAATTGCCGCGAAGGTCTGTGCGTGCGTTGTGACTGATGTGACACTTGATCCTCGAGTGGCCTGTGATGCGTTGCTCGAACCAGCCGAACGGGGGCCTACGCCGGGCCCGAACCAAAGGAGTCGCTTCGTGACCACCCTTCTCACCGTGACACAGCTGAGCCGGGCAACCCGGCGCAGCGTGGTCGTGGCACTGGCTGCCGGCCTCGCCCTGGCCGTCCTGATGTCCACGGCGCCGACCAGCACGCTCCTACAGACCCGGCCGGCCGCCACAAGGGTGGGCACCTACACACCGACGACCGGAGCGATCTTCAACCGGCCGATCGGCTCCAACGCGGAGAAGCGGGCGATTTTCCGCCACGTCAACAAGACAATCGAAGCCGCGCCGGCGGGGTCCACGATCCGGTTCGCCGTCTACTCCTTCGCCGAGGCGAGGACGGCCGACCGGCTCGTCGCAGCCCATCAACGTGGCGTCAGGGTGCAGGTGATCTTCAACGACCACAAGATCTACGGGCCGGAGCGTCGGCTCCAGAAGGTGCTCGGGTCGAATCCGCGGGCCCGGTCGTTCGCACGGTCCTGCGAAGGGTCCTGTCGCGACGGCAAGGGCAACATGCACCAGAAGGTCTTCCTGTTCACCAGGGCTGGCGGGGCAGAGCACGTCGTGATGGTCGGCTCGAACAACATGACCCGCAACAACGCGGTGAACCAGTGGAGTGACATCTACACCGTGGTCGGGGATCCGGCGCTGTTCTGGACCTACGCAGGCGTGTTCGACCAGATGAAGCTGGACGTGCCGCAAAAGACGCCGTTCATCCAGGCCGAGATCAACGGCTACGGCCCCCAGTTCTACCCCCGGGTCGAGACCACCCAGCTCGACGACCCGATCTACCTCGCGTTGTCCCAGATCACCTGCTTGGGGGCGGCGGAGGGTTACGGCGACCTGGTCACCCTTCCGGACGGCACCACGCAGCGGGTCACCCGGATCCGGATCTCCCACCACGCCTGGAACGGCGACCGAGGTCGCTACCTGGCTGTGAAGGTGGCCGAGCTGAAGCGCGCGGGCTGCGACGTGAGGGTCATCGCCGGCGTCGGTATCGGCGGCGTGGTGAAGAACATCCTGGCCCGGGCGTTGATCCCGATGTCGACCGGCACTGTCAAGGGCGTCCGCACCCACCAGAAGCTGATGACCGTGAACGGCGTCTACGCGGGCAACCCGGCCGCCACCGTCGTGTGGAACGGCTCGCACAACTGGAGCGACGGGGCTCTCAACCGGGACGACGTGGTGCTGCGGGTGAACACCCCTGAGGCCTACGCCCAGTACAACGCCAACTTCGAGGACATCTGGGCCAACGGCTGAGTCCGGTTACGCCCCGGACCCGGTGGCTGGCTAGCATCCTCGGATGACCTCGAACCCAGTCCAGCCTGATCTGCCCGACGACGCCCTGACTCTCAGCGGCGGTGGCCGCATGCCCCTGCTGGGGTTCGGCACCTGGCAGATCAAGGGCAAACAAGCGGTGGACGCGACGGCTGTCGCGCTCGAGACGGGCTACCGCCATCTCGACACGGCCACTGTTTACGGCAACGAAGGCGAGGTCGGGCAGGCGCTGCGAGAGAGCGGTGTCGCTCGGGAGGACGTGTTCGTGACGACGAAGTGCCCGCCCCACCTGGCCGGTGAGGAGCTCGACACTCTGCGACGCAGCCTGGACCTGCTGGGCACCGACCACGTCGACCTGTGGCTGATCCACTGGCCGGGGGACAACGATGCCGACCTCGACCTGTGGCGTGCCTTCGTGGACGCGCGCGAGTCAGGGCTCGCCCGGGACATCGGGGTGAGCAACTTCGGGGTCGAGATGATCGACGAGCTCACGTCCGCCACGGGGATCACGCCGGCCGTCAACCAGATCAGGTGGAGTCCGCTGCTGTTCGATGCGGCAGTGCTCGACGCGCATCGGCAGCGCGGCGTGGCGGTCGAGGGGTACAGCGCCCTGCGCGGTGGAACACTCGAGCACCCCGTCATCGTGCGGATCGCCGAGAGCACCGGCCGGACGCCGGCCCAGGTCATCATCCGTTGGCATCTGCAGCACGAGGTGATCGTGATCCCGAAGTCCAGCAACGCCGACCGCATCCGGCTCAACGCCGATGTCGCCGGCTTCGAGCTGTCCGCCGAGGACATGGCGGCCCTTGACGGTCTCGCCACACCTTCCTGAGAGACTCAGCGGACTCTCACGCCTGCCCGATGCTGAGTGCTTGCCGGGCGCGGGACGCCGCCCCGCGCACCCGCGCGGGTGGGTCGTCGCGGAGCCTGTCGATCCGGCCGGACGCCTCCTGGAGGTGGTGTCGCGCCACCGCCTTCAGCGCCATCTCCCGCACCCGCCAGGCGTCGTCGTCGAGGCTCGCAGCATCGCTTGACGGGCCGAGTCCTCCCAGGCGTACAGAAGTCCCCGCGCAGCCCACACCCGTAACCAGTACGCCGGTCCCGCGGGCTCGCCGGTCCGGACCCAGGCCGCCGGAGGTCCGCCGAGTGCCAGGACCAGGTCGTCGTCGGCCGACCTCCCTTCCAGCAGGTCGACGCACCCGTGGACGACCGAGGCAACGCCCCGCCGAGCGCATTCCTGCTCGATGCTCTGGCGAGGTGTCATGCCCCACTGCGACGACGTGCCCATCTCGCCGATCCTAGGTGAGGGACGAAGACTCCCGGCTCTTCGCTCGATGTGTGGGTGTGCCCGCGCGCCTGGTGTTCGTCCCGGGGTCCTCCACGCCGCGGTGGATCGGAGCAAGAAGCACCATCCTTGGCGCGGAGGCGGTGCTTCTCGCTTCGAACGACGTTCGCAGAGAGACCGGTCAGCGTGCGGACGTGCGGACGTGCTGACTCGGCGGGCTTTGGGCGTGCGGACGTGCCGACTCGGCGGGCTTTGGGCGTGCGGACGTGCCGACTCGACCGTGGTTGCGGCGTGTGGACGTGCCAGCCCGAGTCGGCGCCTCCGCACCTGACGGGCTATCGCATGTCAGTGCGCCCGGCTGGCTTGGATCGCGGGTGCGGTTCTGTTGAGGAGCAGCTGTGGCACCTCCGGACGCACCTACGGACGGGTGGAACCGTCCGTGGGTGTCACAGTGGGTGCCATCCCATGTCGGACCGTCGATGGCCGGCCGGTTTGGAGGAGCGGATGTGCCGAATTCCCGCACGGTTCGACCGGGTGTCACCAGCCGCGAGCGCGCCACTCGGGCAGATGAGGCCGCTCGGCCCCCAGCGTCGAGTCGTCGCCGTGTCCGGGATAGAACCAGGTCTCGTCGGGGAGCCGGTCGAAGACCTTGTGCTCCACGTCGTCGATGAGGGACGTGAAGTCCGAGGCCGAGCCGGTCTTGCCGACCCCGCCCGGGAAGAGCGAGTCGCCCGGTGATGCCGCAAGCCGTGTCAGCGGTGACGGAGCCGCTTCTCGAGGGCGGTCGCGACTGACGTGACCTTCGCGGCCAGCACGACGCATCCCGCGACTAGTGCCACGAGCACGAGCTTCTCGAACAAGCCGGTTCCCGCGTTCCCGATGCCGATGATCAGAGACACGACCAATGCTGCAACAAGCAGGATCAGAGCGACTCTCGCGGCGCGTACCAGCACGACCATGCTTCGAGGTTGCGCCCGCCACGTCGCGCGCGGTAGGTCGAGCCGAGCCGTCAACACGGCCCGTCGAGGGCGAGACTCACCACCTGCGCTCCAGCCACGCGGGGATGCTGTTGCGCTGGGCGCCCAACGTGGAGTCGTCACCGTGGCCGGGGTAGAACCACGTCTCGTCCGGCAGCTGATCGAAGACCTTTGCTTGCAGGTCGGCCATCAGGGCGTCGAAGTCGTTGCCAGTTGTTGTCCGGCCAGGACCCCCGGGGAACAGCGAGTCCCCGGTGAACAGGTGCGGGGTGCCGTGCGGGTCGTCGTAGAGCAACGCGATCGAGCCCGGGGTATGGCCGGCGAGATGGATCACCTCGAGCTCGGAGCGGCCGACCGAGATCCGGTCCCCGTCCACCACGGCGCGGTCGACGGTGACCGGAAGGTCCGCGGCGTCGGCCTCGCCGGCGAGTGTCTCGGCGTGCGTGGCGTCGACCACCTCGGGCAGGGCGCGGTGGTGGTCCCAGTGCTGGTGGGTCGTCACCACACGGGTCAGACCGGCTTCCCCGACCACCGCCAGGATCGCGGCAGCGTCGTCCGCCGCGTCGATGAGCAGCTGCTCGTCCGTGTGCCGGCAGCGCAACACGTAGACGTTGTTCGCCATCTCGCTGACGGCGAACTTGGTCACCATGAGGTCGGTGAGCTCGCGGACGTCGGCGGGGCCGCCCGGGCGCACCGTGCCGTGGTAGGTCATCGGGTGCTCATCTCCATCTCGGAAGGTGGGGGAGTTCTCCTGTCGAGGACACTAACCCGCTGCCTCCACCACGACCGACGAGCCACCAGGCGAGGTCGCCGACCGTGCCCGTGATCTCCGGACCCGCACGGTCCCCGAGCTGCCACCGGTCCTCAGTGTCGATGGGGCGGAGCGTGATCGCGAGGTGACCATCCGTCGCGAGCTCGTCCCGGCGGCGCCGTACCAGCGAACGGCTGAAGTCCTCCGGCCACGCCGACGGCATGTAGTCGAGCAGCAGGTCGGCATGGTGGACCTCGACCTCGGTGCGTCGCCGGGGACCGACCGTGGAAACGGGGAACGCATCGGTGTCGGCCGGGGTTCGCGTGTACGTCGCCTCCAGGAGGTCGCGTGGGAAGTCCGCTGCCGCGAGCCGGAACCGCTCGCTGGAGGTCCGGGCGTCGTCCAGGAGAGTCTCGAGATCCGCTTCCCGGACGGTGTCCTCGATGTCCCGGTCACGAGCGGACGACGACTCGTACATCCAGGCGGGCCGTCCGGCCCCGGCCTGGTGCAGCACCCGGGTGAACGCATCCGCGTTGCGGGACAGATGTGCCACCACATGGGCACGGGTCCATCCCGGAAGGGCCGACGGGGAGTCCAGGCCCGTCCCCGTCAGTTCTGTCAGTGCCGCCAGATAACGTGTCGTCGCGTGGAACGTCTCGTCGATCTCCGGGAACGGGCTTGCGTCGGGCATCCCCCCATCCAACACCCTGACACCGAGGACTGGCCGTGGCCGACCAGCTGATCATCCGGGGAGCCCGGGAGCACAACCTCAAGGACGTCTCGCTCGATCTCCCGCGCGACGCCCTGATCGTCTTCACGGGCCTCTCGGGCTCGGGAAAGTCCAGCTTGGCGTTCGACACCATCTTCGCTGAGGGCCAGAGGCGCTACGTGGAGTCGCTGTCCGCCTACGCCCGACAGTTCCTCGGACAGCTGGACAAGCCCGACGTCGACTTCATCGAAGGGCTCTCGCCAGCGGTCTCGATCGACCAGAAGTCCACGTCCAAGAACCCTCGCTCGACGGTCGGCACGATCACCGAGGTCTACGACTACCTCCGACTGCTCTACGCCCGCGCCGGACGCCCGCACTGCCCGACCTGTGGGGCACCCATCTCGAGACAGACTCCGCAGCAGATCGTCGACCGGATCCTGACCTTGGAAGAGGGCCGCCGCTTCCAGGTGCTCGCGCCGGTGATCCGTGGGCGCAAGGGCGAGTACGTCGACCTGTTCCGTCAGCTGCAGACGCAGGGGTTCTCCCGCGCCCGGGTCAACGGTGAGACCTTTCCCCTGTCCGACCCACCCAAGCTCGACAAGCAGAAGAAGCACACGATCGAGGTCGTCGTGGACCGTCTCGCTGTGAAGAGGTCCGCCAAGCGGCGGCTGACGGACTCCGTCGAGACGGCGCTGGGGCTGGCCAGTGGTCTGGTGACCTTCGACTTCGTCGACCTGCCTGTCAAAGACGAGGGCCGCGAGCTGCGCTTCTCCGAGAAGATGGCCTGCCCCAACGAGCACCCGATCGACACCGACGAGCTCGAGCCGCGGTCGTTCTCGTTCAACTCGCCCTTCGGTGCCTGCCCGGTCTGCCACGGACTCGGCACCCGGATGGAGGTCGACCCCGAGCTGGTCGTCACCGATCCGTCGCAGACCCTGGGAGAGGGCGTCATCAGCCCTTGGTCGGGAGCTCATGTCTCGGACTTCTTCACGCGGTTGCTCGGCGCCCTCGGCGACGAGCTCGGCTTCGACCTGAACACGCCCTGGCAGAACCTGCCGGGCAAGGCCCAGAAGTCGATCCTCGAAGGGCACTCGACCAAGGTGCACGTGCGCCACACGAACCGCTACGGCCGCCAGCGGTCCTACTACACCTCGTTCGAAGGAGTCCGGCCCTACATCGAGCGGCGCCACCGCGAAGCAGAGTCCGACACCAGCCGCGAGCGGTTCGAAGGGTTCATGCGGGAGGTGGCCTGCCCCGCCTGCGGAGGGTCGCGGCTCAAGCCGGTGTCGATGAGCGTCACCCTGCCCGGTGAGGGCGGGAGCAAGAACATCGCCGAGGTCTGCCGTCTTCCGATCGACGGCACGGCGGCCTTCCTGAGGACGCTCGAGCTCTCGCCGCGGGAGAAGCAGATCGCCGAGCGGGTTCTCAAGGAGATCCAGGAACGACTCAACTTCCTCCTCGACGTGGGTCTGGAC
Organism: Nocardioides sp.; assembly: GCA_051001655.1. Classification (GTDB taxonomy): domain Bacteria; phylum Actinomycetota; class Actinomycetes; order Propionibacteriales; family Nocardioidaceae; genus Nocardioides_B. The sequence goes on from JBPCND010000101.1 coordinate 9,511, forward strand.
TACCTCTCGCTCGACCGGCCCTCGGGGTCGCTCTCGGGCGGTGAGGCGCAGCGGATCCGGCTCGCCACCCAGATCGGTGCCGGCCTCGTCGGCGTCCTCTACGTGCTCGACGAGCCGTCGATCGGCCTCCACCAGCGTGACAACCACCGGCTCATCGAGACCCTGGTCCGACTCAAGGACCTCGGCAACACCCTGATCGTGGTCGAGCACGACGAGGACACCATCCGAGTGGCCGACTGGGTCGTCGACATCGGGCCTGGTGCTGGCGAGCACGGCGGCCAGGTCGTCGTGTCCGGGACGGTGCAGGACCTGTTGGACCACCATGACTCCCAGACCGGTCTCTACCTCTCCGGGCGCAAGAAGATCCCGCTGCCCGGCGTACGCCGTCCGCGCACCCCGGGCCGCGAGCTCGTCGTCCGCGGCGCCAAGGAGCACAACCTCCAAGACATCGACGTCTCTTTCCCGCTCGGGTTGCTCGTCGCGGTGACCGGTGTCTCCGGCTCCGGCAAGTCGACCCTGGTCAACGACATCCTCTACACCTCGTTGGCGAAGCAGATCTACAACGCCCGGACAGTTCCGGGTCGGCACCGGCGGATCGAGGGTCTCGACCTCGTCGACAAGGTGATCCACGTCGACCAGTCGCCGATCGGCCGGACACCTCGGTCGAACGCCGCGACCTACACCGGCGTGTTCGACCACGTCCGCAAGCTGTTCGCGCAGACACCCGAGGCGAAGGTGCGCGGCTACCAGCAGGGCCGGTTCTCGTTCAACGTCAAGGGTGGGCGCTGTGAGGCCTGTGCCGGTGACGGCACGATCAAGATCGAGATGAACTTCCTCCCGGACGTCTACGTCCCGTGCGAGGTGTGCCACGGCGCCCGCTACAACCGCGAGACGCTCGAGGTGCACTACAAGGGCAAGACGGTCGCCGAGGTGCTCGACATGCCTATCGAGGAGGCGGTCGACTTCTTCGAGGCGATCCCCGCCATCGCGCGGCATCTGCGCACGTTGGTCGATGTCGGTCTCGGCTACGTCCGCCTGGGTCAGCCGGCACCGACCCTGTCCGGTGGTGAGGCGCAGCGCGTCAAGCTCGCCGCCGAGCTGCAGAAGCGGTCCACCGGTCGAACGGTCTACGTCCTCGACGAGCCCACCACCGGACTGCACTTCGAGGACATCCGCAAGCTGCTCCTGGTGCTCGGGCGGCTCGTTGACCAGGGCAACAGCGTGCTGGTCATCGAGCACAACCTCGACGTGATCAAGACGGCGGACTGGCTGGTCGACATGGGGCCGGAGGGCGGCAACCGTGGCGGCTTGATCGTGGCCGAGGGCACGCCGGAGCAGGTCGCCGCCACACCGGCGAGCTACACCGGACAGTTCCTCGCACCGCTGCTCGAGGGCCAGTCGGTGCGCACCGCACGCCGGACCCCGGCCAAGAAGGCTGCGTCCCCCGGGAAGCCGGCGAAGAAGGGGCCCGCCTCGAAGGCGCCGGCCAGAAAGGTGCGATAGCGGCCGTCGCCCATCACCACTGCCCCCGTCGCGCCAATCGCGCGCTTGTGCGCGGTTGCCGCGCTGCGGCGGGCTCTCCTGGAGTCGCGGCACTGCACAGGCTGCTCTCAGGCATCGGCGGCGCCGGATGGATAGTGTGCGGTGCAAGCGCACCGGCCACGAGGAGCAACCATGGCACGCCCATCTGAATCGTCCCGTCCCGTCGAGCCGCTCAGCCGACGCGGGATGATCCATGGCGCGGCCGTCGGCGGCTTGGCCCTCCCGCTGCTCGCGGCGTGCGGTGACGACGCTGCCGCGCCCACAGATCCGTCGTCCTCGGCGAGCAGTCCGTCGGGTGGGGGAGGCAGCCCATCGGGCGGGGGCGACGTGACGGTCGCCAAGGCCGACGTGCCGGTCGGCGGCGGCACGATCATCGACAGCTCGGTCGTCGTGACCCAACCGGCCGAGGGTGAGTTCAAGGCCTTCACGGCGATCTGCACCCACCAGCAGTGCCCAGTCACCGACGTGACCGACGGCGAGATCCACTGCAGCTGTCACCAGAGTCGCTACTCCATCGAGGACGGATCCGTGCTCTCCGGTCCGGCCCCCGCTCCTCTGGAGGAGTTTCCCGTGTCGGACAAGGGCAACAACGTCGTCGTCGATGGAGCCTGACGGCTCGGCTGCTTGTCGGGACATCCCCGTAGGGTTGGTACGTGGCCGACCCGTCGACGTACCGCCCGGCCCCGGGTTCGATCCCCACCTCCCCGGGCGTCTACCGGTTCCGTGACGACCAGGGTCGTGTCGTCTACGTCGGCAAGGCCAAGAACCTCCGGTCCCGGCTGACGTCGTACTTCCAGGAGCTCGCAAACCTCCATCCGCGCACACAGACGATGGTGATGACCGCTGCCAGCGTCGAGTGGACGGTCGTCGGCACCGAGGTCGAGGCGTTGCAGCTGGAGTACTCCTGGATCAAGGAGTACGACCCGCGGTTCAACGTGAAGTACCGCGACGACAAGTCCTACCCCTGGCTCGCCGTCACCCTCAACGAGGAGTACCCCAGGGTGATGGTCGGGAGAGGCGCCAAGAGGAAGGGTGTGCGCTACTTCGGGCCCTACTCCCACGCCTGGGCGATCCGGGAGACCGTCGACCTGCTCCTCCGGGTCTTCCCGATGCGGTCCTGCTCAAACGGCGTGTTCAAGCGCTCGGCCCAGATCGGCCGGCCGTGCCTGCTCGGCTACATCGGCAAGTGCTCGGCCCCCTGTGTCGACCGGGTGAGCGCCGAGGAGCACCGCGCGATCGTCGACGACTTCTGTGACTTCATGGGGGGCCAGACGAGCGCATTCGTGAAGCGGCTCGAGAAGCAGATGTACGCAGCCTCCGCCGAGACGGACTTCGAGCGCGCCGCCCGGCTGCGCGACGACCTCGGTGCGCTGAGGCGTGCGTTGGAGAAGCAGGCCGTCGTGCTCGGCGACGGCACGGATGCCGACGTGATCGCGTTCTCGGAGGACCCGCTCGAGGTCGCCGTCCAGATCTTCGTCGTGCGAGGTGGTCGGGTGCGGGGCCAGCGCGGCTGGGTTGCCGACAAGGTCGACGATGCCGACACTGCGGGGCTGGTCGAGGGGTTCCTGCTGCAGTTCTACGCCGACGCCGCCGACGCGATCCCTCGCGAAGTGCTGGTCCCGGCGATGCCCGACGACCACGCAGCCCTGGAGGAGTGGCTCAGCGGGCTGCGCGGCTCCCACGTGAGCATCAGGGTGCCTCAGCGCGGCGACAAGAAGTCCCTCCAGGAGACCGTCGCGCGCAACGCACTGCAGGCCCTCGGCCTGCACAAGACCAAACGGGCCAGCGACCTCACGACGCGCAACCGGGCGCTCGAGGAGATCCAGCTCGCGCTGGACCTATCGGGGGCGCCGCTGCGGATCGAGTGTTTCGACATCTCGAACCTGCAGGGCACCGAGGTGGTCGGCTCGATGGTCGTCTTCGAGGACGGCCTGGCTCGCAAGGGGGAGTACCGCCGCTTCGTCGTCCGCGGTGTCGAGGGGCAGAACGACGTCGCCTCGATGCATGAGGTGATCAGCCGCCGGTTCCGCCGGATGCTCGAGGAGCGGACGGAGTCGCCGGACATCGACGGGCTCGACGGCCCCTCGCTCGTCGATCCGGTGACCGGTCGTCCCCGCAGGTTCGCCTACCTGCCGGGGCTCGTGGTCGTAGACGGCGGACCACCGCAGGTCGCTGCCGCTCAGCGCGCCCTCGACGAGCTCGACATCGACGACGTCCCGGTCTGCGGGCTGGCCAAGCGTCTCGAAGAGGTGTGGTTGCCCGGCGAGGCGGACCCGGTCATCCTGCCGCGGACCAGCGAGGGGCTCTACCTGCTCCAACGTGTCCGCGACGAGGCGCACCGGTTCGCGATCACGCACCATCGGTCCCGACGTTCCAAGAGCATGGTGGAGAGCCGGCTCGACGACGTCGTCGGACTCGGGGAGGTGCGTCGCAAGAGCCTGCTCCGGGAGTTCGGTTCGCTGAAGAAGCTGCGGGCTGCCACAGTGGAGGAGATCGCCGCTGTCCCCGGCATCGGGCCCCGCACCGCCGAGGCGATCGTGGGGGCCGTCGGCGACCAGACTGCTCGGCCCAGGACCGTCAGCGTCAACACCGCGACCGGAGAGATCGAGGAGAGCTGATGTCGGTGTCGCCCCCCGCGGCCGAGCACCACGGTGATCTGGTCGTGGTGACCGGCATGACCGGTGCCGGTCGCAGCACCGCAGCCAAGGAGCTGGAGGACCTCGGCTTCTACGTCGTCGACAACCTGCCCCCGCAGCTCGTGGCGGACGTGGTGCGTCTGGTCGACGACAGCAGGGGAGTGCTGCAGCCGATCGCCGTCGTCGTCGACGTCCGGTCCGGCTCGTTCTTCGCCGGCCTGCAGGAGGTGTTGGCCCGCGGAACGACCGGTCGCCGTACGACCCTGGTCTTCCTCGAGGCGAACGACGACGTGCTGGTCAGGCGGCAGGAGGCGGCCCGCCGCCCGCACCCGCTGCAGGACGGGGGCCGGCTGCTCGACGGCCTGGTCCGTGAGCGAGTCGTCCTCGGCGACCTCAGGTCCGATGCGGACCTGGTGATCGACACCTCCAACCTCAATGTCCACGAGCTCACCGACAAGATGGCCGAGGCGTTCGGCACCGAGCACACCACCGCCATGAAGGCCACCGTGGTCAGCTTCGGCTTCAAGTACGGCATCCCCGTCGACGCAGACCTGGTGGCCGACATGCGGTTCCTGCCGAACCCGCACTGGGTGCCGGAGCTCCGCCCCCTCACCGGCCGGGAGGAGGCCGTCGCCGCCTACGTCAAGGCCCGACCCGAGGCCCAGAAGTTCCTCGAGGAGTACGTCGACCTCATCCGCACGGTCGTCCAGGGCTATCAGCGCGAGGGCAAACGGTTCATGACGGTGGCCATCGGTTGCACGGGGGGCAAGCACCGGAGCGTGGTGATGACCGAGGAGATCGCGGCACGGCTCCGCGAGGTCGGCGTCGAGGCCCGCCCCGAACACCGCGACCTCGGGAGAGAGTGAGTGACCGAGCTCCGACGCACCGCTGCGCCTGGTGGCCTCCGGGTCGTGGCGCTCGGTGGAGGCCATGGCCTCGCCGCGTCGCTGGCTGCACTCCGCCACGTTGCCGACAACCTCACCGCCGTGGTCACCGTCGCCGACAACGGCGGCTCGTCGGGCCGGTTGCGCCGCGAGTTCGGCGTCCTCCCACCGGGTGACCTGCGCATGGCCCTCGCGGCTCTGTGCGGGGACGACGACTGGGGACGGACCTGGGCAGATGTGCTGCAGCACAGGTTCTCCACCGGAGGTGACCTCGACCAGCACGCAATGGGCAACCTGCTGATCGTCTCGTTGTGGGAGCTGCTCGGCGAGCACGTCGCAGGGCTGGACTGGGTCGGACGGCTGCTCGGCGCCCACGGCCGGGTTCTGCCGATGTCCGTGGTCCCGATCGACATCACCGCACAGGTCCAGGGCCTCGACCCCACCGACCGTGCGCGACTCACCACGGTCCGGGGCCAGGTCGAGGTGGCCTCCACGGTCGGTCAGGTGATCTCGGTGCACCTGGAGCCTGAGGACCCGCCGGCCTGCGTCGAGGCCCTCGAAGCGGTGGCTGCCGCCGACTGGGTGGTGCTCGGACCGGGGTCGTGGTTCAGCAGCGTGATCCCGCATCTCCTCGTGCCGGGGCTCCGCGACGCCCTGGCCCGGACCCCGGCCCGCAAGGTGGTCACGATGAACCTGGCGCCCCAGGCCGGTGAGACCGACGGTTTCTCGCCGGAGACCCACCTCGAGGTCTTGACCGCACACGTCCCGGACCTTCGGCTGGACGTGGTCATCGCCGACCACGGCTCGGTGGTCGACGAGGACCAGCTCGGTCGGGCCGTCGCAGGGCTGGGTGCCCGGTTGGTGGTGGCCGATGTCGCCAGTGACGACGGCAGCCCGAGGCACGACCCGGTGAAGTTGGCCCAGGCGTATGCGAGCTTCCTGACTCGGGCATAAGGTGACGAGCGGGCCTGCTGGTCGAGCGGGGTCCAGGGGTCAGACGAGACGTGGCAGGATCGGACGCATGGCGATGACGGCGCAGGTCAAGGCGGAGCTTGCCAACACCCAGGTCACGAAGACGTGTTGTCGCAAGTCCGAGGTTTCCTCGATGCTCAGGTTCGCCGGCGGGCTGCACATCGTCAGCGGACGCATCGTGGTGGAGGCCGAGCTCGACACCGGCGCCGCAGCCCGCAGGCTCCGCAAGGACATCGCCGAGATCTACGGCCACAGCTCAGACATCGTGATGGTGTCCGGCAACGGGATCCGCAAGGGCAGCCGGTACGTCGTCCGCGTCGTCCGGGACGGCGAGGCCCTCGCCAGGCAAACCGGTCTGCTGGACGCCCGAGGTCGCCCGGTGCGGGGGCTCCCACCCCAGGTCGTCTCCGGTTCCAACTGTGACGCCGTGGCAGCCTGGCGCGGCGCCTTCCTCGCCCACGGCTCGCTGACCGAGCCAGGACGATCGTCCGCGCTGGAGGTGACCTGTCCAGGCCCCGAGGCAGCGTTGGCCCTGGTCGGAGCCGCCCGTCGCCTCGGCATCTCCGCCAAGGCCCGCGAGGTGCGCGGAGTGGACCGGGTGGTGATCCGCGACGGCGACGCCATCGGCGCCCTCCTGACCCGGCTCGGTGCGCATGAGGCGCTGATGGCCTGGGAGGAGCGCCGGATGCGCCGCGAGGTGCGGGCCACGGCCAACCGGTTGGCCAACTTCGACGACGCCAACCTCCGCCGGTCCGCACGGGCCGCGGTGGCCGCGGGCGCACGGGTGGAGCGAGCGCTGGAGATCCTCGCCGACGAGGTGCCCGACCACCTGAAGATGGCCGGCGACCTCCGCCTCGAGCACAAGCAGGCCTCGCTGGAGGAGCTGGGAGCGCTGCATGAGCCGCCGCTCACCAAGGACGCGATCGCCGGACGGATCCGGCGGCTGCTCGCCATGGCCGACAAGCGGGCCGAGGATCTCGGGATCCCGGACACCGAGTCGAGCCTGACCCCAGACATGCTGGCCGAAGAGGGCTGACGTCTGCCGGGTCGAGCGACGGCACGCGTTCACGGCAGCCTGATCCATCGCGATAGTGTCTGGGTCGAGGCGTCCGCACCCGGGTGCCTCCTCTGACTGCCGACGAGGAGACGTATCCCGTGACCGTTCGCGTGGGAATCAATGGCTTCGGCCGTATCGGACGCAACTTCTTCCGCGCCGTGCAGGCCCAGAGTCTCGCGGGCGGCGCCGACATCGAGATCGTGGCCGCCAACGACCTCGGCGACCTCGAGACGATGGCACACCTGTTGAAGTACGACTCCATCCTGGGGCGCTACCCCGAGGATGTCTCGGTCGTCGACGGCGGCATCCAGGCCGGCAGGTCGACCCTCAAGATCCTCGCCGAGAAGGATCCGGCCCGGCTGCCCTGGGGCGACCTCGGTGTCGACGTGGTCGTCGAGTCCACGGTTCTCTTCACCGACGGCACCAAGGCAAAGGCACACATCGCCGGCGGCGCCAAGAAGGTGATCATCTCCGCACCCGCCTCCAACGAGGACATCACGATCGTGATGGGGGTCAACCACGACGCTTACGACGCCGACCAGCACTCGATCATCTCCAACGCGTCGTGCACCACCAACTGCCTCGCACCGATGGCCAAGGTCCTCCACGACGAGCTCGGCATCGTCAAGGGCCTGATGACGACCATCCATGCCTACACCCAGGACCAGAACCTGCAGGACGCCCCGCACAAGGACCTGCGTCGAGCCCGTGCCGCCGCGCTCAACATCGTGCCGACCTTCACGGGCGCCGCCAAGGCCATCGGTCTGGTGATGCCGGAGCTCAAGGGCAGGCTCGACGGGTTCGCCCTGCGTGTGCCCATCCCGACCGGCTCGGCCACCGACCTGACCGTCGAGGCCGGCCGCGAGACGAGCGCCGAGGAGGTCAACGCGATCATGAAGGCCGCGGCCGAGGGACCGATGAAGGGCTACCTGAAGTACACCGAGGACCCCATCGTCTCAGCGGACATCGTCACCGACCCGAGCTCGTGCATCTTCGACTCCGGCCTGACTAAGGTGCTCGGCAACCAGGTGAAGGTCGTCGGCTGGTACGACAACGAGTGGGGCTAC
>JBPCND010000102.1:0-2968 GCA_051001655.1 Nocardioides sp.
ACTACGAGGACCTCCCGCTGGTCGAGGTGGCCGGCCTCCTCGGTCGCCCGGCGAGCACGGTGCGGTCTGACCTGCGACGAGCCCTCGACCGGCTACGAAAGGAACTGTCATGACGACGAACCTGATAACCGAGCGCGAGCTCGACCAGCGCCTGCGCCGGACGCTTCGGGCAGTTGCCGACACGGTCGAGACCGTCGAGACCGAGCCGGCAGCTGTGGCCAACAGACCACGGTCAGGACGGCGGGCGCTTTTCGGCCTGGGCGCGGTGGCGATCGCTGTCCCTCTGGCGGCAGGAGCGATCATCAGGATCGGCCCGGAGTACGTCGACAAGATCCCGCCGGACGACGTGATCGTCGCGCAGTGTCGACGGAGACCGCTACTGGATGGTCGAGGCGTTCCACCGAGATGACTGCGGGAACCTCGATCCTGGGGTGGAGATCGTGGCCGATGACAGCAACTTCCTCGGGCAGGAGTGGAACACCGTCGGCACTACGTACGGCGAGCCCAGACACGTCAGGGACGGTGGTCGGTGTGGGTACGACGTCTCGCGAGCACTCGACGACCCGGCCCTGTCGTACTCCGGTGGGGTTCTCGTCGGTGAAACGCTCTTGTGGAACGGAGCTGTGCACCCCGACATCACGGCTGTGAGAGCGACGATCGACGGCTCCGCTCACGAGGCCGCGGTCCACCCCCACAATGGAGCGGGCTACTACGTCATCGAGGTGCCCGAGGGCAGCGAGAGCTTCACCATCGAACTGCTCGTCGATGGCGACGTGGTGCCCGGCTCCGCGAAAACCCGGGCATTCCCGGAACGCACGCCGAACTGACCGGACATCGCCGCGGGCGTCCGGTGGTGAGTCGGCGGATCCCGCTTGAGCCGTCCGGGATCGGGAAGACTGGCCGCATGGCGACCTACGCGGTGAACCAGTCAGCTGTCCAGCACGCGCGGAAGCTCATCGCGGCTCGACAGTACGTCCTGGACAGTGACTGGGGTTCGGTCCAGCCCCGGGCGGATGCGGAGAACGCCTACCTCGAGCGGCACTCCTGGGAGGACTACGCCTCGTGGCATCTGGGGCTGACCGAGGGCGCGACCGACGAGACCAAGGCACGCTATGGGTTCGGCTTCGGCGACTTCCGCCGCGTGCACCGGACCGGTCTGATCGCCTGTGTCTACCGCGCGGCAGAGTGGCGGCACAAGGACATCGAGCTCGCCGCGCACGACCTGCTCTAGGAGCTCGACTCCGTCAGCCCCTGACCTCGTCGTCATCCGGCGAGTGGCCCTCATCCGAGAGGACGTGCCGTAGGTAGCGCATCGGTTCGGCCAGGTAGGCCTTCCAGTGGGTGACGAGCTCCAGGTCCTCGTACGTCGTCCGGCGCAGTCCCCATTCGCCGACCTCTAGGACGTTCACGCCGGGAAGCGCGGCGAGTAACGGTGAGTGCGTCGCGCAGAGCAGCTGGGCGCCACCCCGGGCAAGGTGGTCCATGGCGCCGAGCAGAGCCAGCTGCGCCGAGAACGACAGCGCGGCCTCGGGCTCGTCGAGGCAGTAGAGGCCGGGGGAGTCGAAGCGGGTCCGCAGGATCTCCAGGAACGACTCGCCGTGGCTCATCTCATGGAACCGCTGGTCGGTCCCTCCTGGATTGTCCTCGAGATAGGAGTAGAAACCGTGCATCGTCTCCGCGCGCAGGAAGAACCCCCACCGGGACGCTCCCGCGGACCGCTCCAGCCTGATCCAGCGCCAGAGGTCCGACTCGGACTCGCGCGTCGTGTGCCGGGCGTGCGTCGAGCCGCCTTCTGCGGACAGGCCGAACGCCATCGCGACCCCCTCGACGATCGTGGACTTGCCAGTGCCGTTCTCGCCGACGAGAAGGGTGATTCCCGGTGCCAGGTCGAGGCCCTCGTCGAGGATCTGGGCGACCGCGGGGATCGTTGCCGGCCATCGGCCGCGCTCCGCATGACCGTTGGACACCACCCTGCGCACCGTTCGACGGTCACGGGTCCACGCGTCCTCTGCCGAGGTCACGGGCTGTCCGGCTCGAAGTAGGGGGACCCGCTCGTGACCCGGTAGCCGAACCGGTAGAGGCCTTTGCCCTCCGGTGAGTAGGCCTCGACCTGGCACGCGAACGTCTCGCCCTCAGCGAGGTCGGCAAGGTCGACCGCGGTGGTGTCGCAGGTCATTAAGCCCCACGAGACACCGCTGTCCGGCGCGACGGTTCGGACGGAGGACTCAGCAACTGCGGCGAAGTCGATGTGCCGCCCCTCGGAGGTTCTGGACGCCGCGACCGTGGAGCGGAACTGGTCCTCCGCCAGGCGCAGGCTCGGGACGGCCTCGGTCATGCCCGGACACCTGAGCTCCACCCGTCCGTCGTTGTCGCCGCCCACCCATCGGGTGACCCAGGAGAAGCTGGACGGCACGCCCAGCAGCGAGTCCTCGGTGCCGGACTCCGGACTTCCGGTGGTCCTGGCCAAGGCGTCCTCTGCGCCCAGGTCCGCCAGGCTGAGCGGCTGGGGCACCACGGTCGTCGGCTGGGAGCCGGCCAGACCGGGGCAGTAGTCGCCGACCACCGCTGCCAGGGCTGGGTCCGTCATGCGGCGTGACGCCTGGCCGCACCACTCGGAGCGGCCGTCGACTCCGCACCGGGTCGGCCAGTCGGGGTCGCGGTCGAGCACCAGCGCCGCCAATGCGACGCCCCCGACAGCAACGGCAGCAGCGAGGCCGCCGAGGACGAGGACCCGAGTGAGGACCGGTCGACTGCGGCGCTCCGGATGGGTGTCCAGCCAGTCTCCCTCGCCAGTCTCAGTCGGCACTGTCGTTGGTCCTCTCAGTCGCGCACGCGCAGGTTCTCCGGATCGTACGGCGGCCGGAGGCCGACCCGGACCGGCTCGAGGACACCCCCTACGTCGACCTCGTAGGAGCCTGCACGCACCCAGTCCGCCGAGGTGGTGCCGGCGGAGTCCGCCACATAGGCC
>JBPCND010000103.1:0-11573 GCA_051001655.1 Nocardioides sp.
CTTCTACAACGAACTACCGGCGCGGGACACTAGGCCGACGCGATGGACCTCGCCGACGACGCGCAGCGCGCCTGGTGGCAGCGACAGCTCGACAACCCGTTCCGGGACCGGCCGGTCGTCACCGGCCTGCTTCCGTTGGCGGCATTCACGCCGTGGGACCTGTTGGATAACGTGGGCGCCCGGCGTCCTCTGGTCATCGCCACCGGCCTCGGGACGGGACCGTGCCGTCCTGATGGCGGGCCCCAGCGCGGTCGACCTCGCCCCGACCTCCGCAAGACCTCCCCCTGACCCCTGACCCCGGCGTACCGCCGAACGGGCAAACCGACGTCTGGGCACCCGAATCAGCCTGTTTCGGCTCGGTCTGCCCGTTCGGCGGGCCCCCACCCGCAACCGGACCTCCGCAAGCCGGTGAACCGGCACCCCGCCCGGCTAGGCTCACCGGCCATGGCGCGGGTGGTGGTGATCGGAGGTGGCTTCGGCGGCACCGCAACGGCTGCGCGGTTGGCCAAGCTCGGCCACCAGGTCACCGTGGTGGAGCGGCTGGACCGGGCCGGCGGCGCGGTCGGTTTCCTGGAGCGGGACGACTACTGCTGGGACACCGGCCCCGCCTCGACGGCTCTACCCGCCGTCGTACGCGACCTGTTCCGCAAGACCGGGCGTCCCTTGGAGCGCGAGCTCGAGCTGGTGCCGGTTGCACCCATGCGTCAGCACAACTTCGAGGACGGCACCACCCTGTCGATGCCGTCCGGCAGTCGCGCGGGCCAGCTCGACGCCGTGGACACGGCTCTGGGTGCCGGCGCCGGCCGGGCGTGGGTGGACTACGTGCACTCGTTCGCGGTGCCGTGGGACGTGCTGCGCCGCGGCTACCTCGAGCGGCCGTGGTCGCCGGAGCATGCCGACCTCGGCCTTCGGGCGCTTCTGCGCAGTCGCATCAGCCAGCACCGGACCGTGACGAAGGCGTTCCAGGACACCAGGTTGCGTGCGCTGGCGCTGACCCATGCGGTGCTCGACGGTCACGACCCGCGCAGCGTGCCTTCGTGGCTCGGCGTGCTCGACTACGTGGAGCAGAGCTTCGGCACGTGGACCGTCCCGGGCGGGATGGGGCTGCTGGCAGAGGCGATGACAAAGCGGCTGGCCGAGCGCCGCGTCGAAGTGCTCCTGGGTACGGCGGTGCGCGACATCGTCGTACGGGAGGGCCGGGCCGTCGCCGTCGACACCACGGCCGGCGTGCTCGACGCCGACCTGGTGGTGTGCGCGGTCGACCCTCGCGGGGTCCCGGCCCTGGCCGCACACGTCCGCCGCACGATGCCGGCCCTGCCGCCGGTGGTCTGCCACCTCGGCCTCCAGGGCGACGTCCCGGACCTGCCGCACGAGGTCGTGCTGCACGGCGCCCCAACGCTGGTGATCCGCACCGGGGGACAGGCGCCCGCCGGCTGCGCCGCTTGGACGGTGCTGGGTCGCGGGCGCCTCGCCGAGGACGTCCTGGTCGCCCTCGCCCGGCGGGGGATCGACGTCCGCGAGCAGGTCCGGGTTCGGGTGGACCGGTCGCCGCCGGAGCAGGTCCTCGCGTGGGGCGGGTCGCCGTACGGTGTGCTCTGGCAGGGCCGCTCCACCGTCACGCGGCGGCTCGGCACGCAGACACCCGTGCGGGGCGTGCTCTGCGCCGGCGCCCATGTGGCCGGGATGACCGGGCTGCCCTTCGTCGGGCTCACCGCCGCGGTGGTGGCCGAGCGGGTCGGCAAGGCCTGACCCACCCCACCCCACCCGACCCCGATTCGTCTGCGATCCGCATGTGTGAAACACCCCATAACCAACAGACGAATCGGGGTGGGGGTCACGGCACCGGGACGGTCGAGCGGAGGCCGGTGTAGATCTCGCGCGTCGCCTTGGACCTGTTGAGCGTGTAGAAGTGCAGGCCCGGTGCTCCGCCGGACAGCAGGGTGTCGCAGAGCTCGGTGGCGACCGCGATGCCCTCGGCGCGTACGGCGGCCGGGTCACCGTCGAAGCGGGCAACCCGATCGACCGTCCGGGCGGGCAGCTCCGCCCCGGACAGCTCGGCCATCCGGGTGATCTGGGCGAGGTTCGTGATCGGCATGATGCCGGGGATGATCGGGATGTCCACGCCCAGCGCCCCGACCCGGTCGACCAGCCGGAAGTAGTCCTCGGGCCGGAAGAACAGCTGGGTGATCGCGAAGTCGGCCCCGGCCCGGGCCTTGGCAACGAGGATGCGCGCGTCCGCGTCGACCGACTCCGCCGACGGATGGGCCTCGGGGAATGCCGCCACCCCGACACAGAAGTCGCCGAGGGACTTGGTCAGCTCGACGAGCTCGAGGGCGTAGCGCAGGCCTTCGGGGTGCGCAACGAACGCTGATGCGGGACCGGCCGGCGGGTCGCCCCGCAGGGCCAGCACGTTGCGGACGCCGGCCCCGGCGTACGACCCGATCACCGAGCGCAACGTCTCGCGCGAGTGCCCGACGCAGGTCAGGTGGGCCAGCGGGGTCATCGAGGTGTCCTGGGCGATCCGCTCGGTGATCGCGACGGTGCGGTCTCGGGTGGATCCGCCGGCGCCGTACGTCACAGAGACGAACGTGGGTCTCAGGGCCTCGAGCTCCCGGAGCGCCGCCCAGAGCTGCCGCTCCCCCTCGGCGTCCTTCGGCGGGAAGAACTCGAAGGAGTACGAGCGTTCTCCGGCCGCGATCAGGTCCCGGACGGTCTCGGCGCCGCCCGGCATCCGTGAGGGCAGTCCCAGAGCCATGCCCACAGGATAGGCGCGGGGCAGGTCCCCGACCCGCTGATGTCCGCCCGTGTCCGGTCCCACCCGGGCGGACGTAGGCTCGCGGGCGTGACCTGGGACCCCACCGACTTCCGCGCTGCCGTCGAGGTGGCGCTCGAGGAGTTCGTCGATGAGCAGGCCGCCCGGCTGGCGCCCCTCGGCGACGACGCAACCCGGCTGGTCGAGGCTGCACGCCGGGCGATCCGGGGGGGCAAGCGGTTCCGCGCCGCGTTCTGCCTCTGGGGCTACCGGGCCGTCGCTGCCGAGCCGGTCGACCCGCCTGATCGGTTCGGCGAGGCGGGGCTGATCAGGGCTGCTGCCGCCCTCGAGCTTCTCCATGCCAGTGCCCTGGTCCACGACGACCTGATGGACGCCTCCGACCTCCGGCGCGGTCATCTGGCCACCCACAAGACCTTCGAGGAGATGCACCGAGCCAGCAGTTGGTCCGGAGCGCCCGATCAGTACGGCGCCGCGGCGGCGGTCCTTCTCGGTGACCTGCTGTTGTCCTGGTCCGACGAGCTGCTCCGCCGATGCGGCCTCCCGCACGACGTCGTACGCGATGCCCTGACCTGGTTCGACACCACCCGCACGGAGGTGATCGCGGGGCAGTTCCTCGACGTCTCGGTGCAGGCGCGCGGGGAGTCCGACGTGGATCTCGCGATGCTGGTGCTGCGCTACAAGTCGGCGAAGTACTCCGTCGAGCGGCCGTTGCACGTCGGCGCCGCCCTCGCCGGGGGCTCGTCCGAGGTGCTCGCGTCCCTGTCCGACGTCGGCCTCCCGCTCGGCGAGGCCTTCCAGCTGCGCGACGACCTGCTCGGCGTCTTCGGCGACCCGGACGTCACCGGCAAGCCGGCGGGCGACGACCTCTCGGAGGGCAAGCGCACCGTGCTCGTCGCCCTCACGCTCGGCGCCGCCCCGGACGCCGCGGCCCGCCGACTCGACGCCCAGCTCGGTCGGAGCCTGTCGGCCGACGAGGTGGAGGAGCTGCGCACGGTCATCGTGGAGTCAGGGGCGTGCACCGACGTCGAGCGTCGGATCAGGTCCCTGACCGACCAGGCGCTGCGGGCACTCAAGGTCGCACCGATCCAGGAGGCAGCCCGCGAGGTCCTCCGCGAGCTCGCCGAGGCCGCCACCCAGCGCATCCGCTGACCCCGCCGAGTCGGCACGTCCGCACGCGCACAACCCCGCCGAGTCGGCGCGTCCGCACGCGCGCAACCCCGCCGAGTCGGCGCGTCCGCACGCCCGAGCCGACCGTGTGATCAGTGCTTGACCGGCAGCTCGGGCAGGTCGAGTCGGGGACCCTCGCCCCGCAGCAGCACCGCAAACGGGGCGTCAGGGTCGGCGTTGGCTCGCCCGCCCAGGACGCTGAGCGCCACGTGGAAGGCCTGCTCGTCATGGCGGGCGAACGGGCTCCAGCCGTCCCACAGCACGACGATGCCGTCGCTGTCCCTCACGTCGAAGTCGGCGAGGGCGTCCGAGAAGGCGTCGAAGTTCTCCGCCAAATCATCGGCAACGCCGAACGCAGCACCGGCAGCCTTCAGGAAGGACTGTTTGTCCTCGATCGTCCATGCGTCGAGGTGAACGAACTGCCATCCCGCGTGTTCGACGGCGTGCTCGATGTCGGGGACGTGGGCCGCACTGTGCCACTGGTAGAGGTCCGGCGGATTGTGACCCGCCAGTAGTGCTGCGAGACCGCTCATCGAATGGTGTCCTCCGGGGTCGGCGACGTGATCCGCTCCGACCCTAGCGCCGGCCTTGCGGGAGGAACAGGGCTCAGAAGGCCATGGACTGGGCGCGCCGCTTGACTTCGGAGCCGCGGTTCCCCCGCAGCGCGTCGATCGGACGGCCCGGCAGCGTCTCGTCGGCCGTGAACAGCCAGCGGATCGCCTCGCGGTCCTCGTAGCCGCCGTCGTGGAGCACGGTCAGCACACCCGGCACGCCCTTGACCACGACCCCGTCCATGACCAGCTCCGCGGGGACCTTCTGACCCTCGCCGGGCACCGGCACGACCGCGGCGAGCTGGTGCTCGCGGATCAGCTGCCGCACCTTGCTGACGCTGACCCCGAGCCGCTCGGAGGCCTGGCTCCAGTCGATCCAGTCGCCAACGAGGGTGTCGAGGTCCGGCTCCTGCGGCTCCGTGGCCGCTGGTGCCGAAGGGGTCTGCGCGGTGTCCACGGGCCAACTCTGCCACGTCACGACGCCGTACCCGAAGCCCGGGCGGCTGCTCTCGTCCGTAGCATGTCCCAGGCACGGGCAGCTGACGATGGCGCCGTGTCCGAGCACCCGCCAGCAACCCGAGAGAGACGTCGATGCCACGCCGCCTGGCCGTGCTGGCCGCAGTCGCGCTGGTGCTCGCGTTCCTCGGGTTGAGTACGCCGGACCCGGCCGGCCGGTCCTCGACCGGGACGGCACCGGCCCCGACGTCGAGCGGCGGCACGGGCTACCAGTCGACCCTGACCCTCACCGGGGACCGCCGGCCCGACCTGGACGGCGATGGGAAGGCCGAGCGGTGGGAGCGAGCCTCCGAGCAGCGCCGACGGGAGGCGCAGCGGCCGTCCGTGTCCGTCCAGGCCCTCCTCGAGGGCAGCGGGGAACCGAGCCGGCCCAACATCTTGGTCCTGATGGCCGACGACATGCGCGACGACGACCTTCGGCTGATGCCGAACGTCCGCCGACTGATGCAGGACCAGGGGGTCCAGTTCGAGAACGCGTTCGCCCCTCAACCACTGTGCTGTCCCGCCCGGGCGTCGTTCCTCACCGGGCAGTACACCCACAACCACGGCGTCTGGTCGCACCGCGACCCCTGGGGCTTCCGGGTGCTCGACGACCGTCAGACGTTGCCGGTGTGGCTGCAGGCAGCGGGCTACTCGACGTCGTTCCTCGGCAAGTACCTCAACGGCTACGGCCGGCAATCGATGCCCGACGGCACCAGCTCGCTGCGCTACGTCCCCCCGGGCTGGACGGACTGGCGCGGGGCTGTCGAAAACCCCAGGGCCGCGGCGAAGGAGCTCGACGGCGGCACGTACCGGTACTTCGACACGACCCTGAACGACAACGGCAGCCTCGAGTCACACGCGGGGCAGTACCAGACCTTGCTGTACAGCCGGATCACCCAGCAGATGATCCGCGCCCGGACCCGCTCGCCGCAGCCGTTCTTCGCCCACATCTCCTTCTCCGCCCCGCACGTCGGGTCCCCGCGCGAACCCGACGACCCGCGCGGCATCGACGGGCCACCGGACACCCGTCACGTGCTCGGGACGCCCGGCCGGCCGGCGTACACCCGTGGCCGGTTCGATAACCGGATCACCCGGATCCCCGGGCGGACCGGTGAGCCCGGCACGATCCTCAAGCCCTACTTCATCGCCCGGAAGCCCCCGATCAGCCCCGTCGAACGAACCGGGATCCTCGAGACATACCGACAACGTGCCGAGGCGCTGTCAGTGGTCGACGAGGAGATCGCCAACATCTTCGAGACCCTCGAGGTCACCGGCGCGCTGGACGACACCTACGTCGTGCTCACCTCAGACAACGGATTCTTCCTGGGCGAGCACCGGATGCGGTCGAGCAAGATCTTGCCCTACGAACCGTCGCTGCGCGTGCCGCTGCTGATCCGCGGTCCCGGGCTGCCCGCCGGGGAGCGCCGCACGGACCCGTTCTTGATGATCGACATCGCTCCGACGCTGCTCCAGGCGGCGGGGCTGGCCGTCCCGGAGACCGTGGACGGGGTCGGCCTGCTCGACGTCGCGCGGACCGGCGATCGCGGCTGGACGCGGGCGGTCCTCACCGACACCGGGCCCCGGACCCTCGACAAGGCTGCGGAGCGGGGCTTCGACGTCGACAACATCATGCATCGGCCCGAGGGGCCCTCGCGGGTGAGGTTCTCCCAGGGCGTGCGCACCGGGCGCTACCTCTACGTCGAGCACGCGAGCCGCGAGCAGGAACTCTACGACCTGCGGCACGACCCACGCCAGTGGCACAACGTCGTGGCCGAGCCGCGGATGCGCTCCGTCGTACGACGGCTGGCCCAGGTCCTGGACCGGATGCGGGTCTGTGCCGGGGCGAGCTGTGCCGACCCGCTGCCTCGCGGCCTGCGGACCGACGACCCCGAGCCGCAGTACGTCGCCAGCCTCACCCGCTGAACGTCTGCCGCCCTGCCGCCCGGCCGGCCGCCCGGCTTGACTGGACACCGTCATATGGGACACATTCGTTGACTCCAGTCACACCGGCACCAGGTCGCGAAGGGAGGGACCGTGACAACCACCTCGTCGGATGTCCACCCCGCCGCGCGGCTCCTCCGCTGGTTCACGACCGGAACCACCACGGCTGGCAGGAGTCCGGATGGGAGCAGCACCGGATCTCCTCGGCCGGCGCCCTCGGTGCCATGCAGATCATGCCCGAGACCGGCCGGTGGATGTCGCAGGTCCTCGGCCGCCGGCTCAACCCGCGCGACCTCTACCACAACGCCTCGGCGGGGGTCGGCCTGATCCGGCTGCTTCGGACCGAGGCGCGGCCACGGATCGCGATCGCCGGCTACTACCAGGGACTCGCCGGTGTCCGGCGCGACGGGATGCACCCATCGACGAGGGCGTACGTCGCCGACGTACTCGCCCTGCGGAAGCGGATCTCCGGCGGCTGGCGGCCACGCTGACCCGCCCGCCCGGTCGGGCCTGACCACCGCACCGACCCAGCCGCCGAGCCAGCCCCCCCTTTCGGCATCGTCTCGGCGCCGTCCCGGCACCGTCTCGGCACCGTCTCGGCACCGTCTCGGCACCGTCCCGGCACCGTCCCGGCATCGTCCCGGCATCGTCCCGGCATCGTCTCGCCACGCCGAGGCAGCGCTCGAGCCGGTCCGGAAGGCCCCGGCACACCTAAAATCGAGGTCGGGACCGGGTCTTCCCCGCCACCCGGCCGCTCGTCTGGAGGAACCCGTCGTGGACAGGACTGTCGCGGACCCGCTGATCGGGCGCGTGCTCGAGGGCCGCTACCGCGTCGGTCCGCGCATCGCCCGTGGCGGGATGGCCACCGTCTACGAAGCCCTCGACCTGCGACTGGACCGGGTCTGCGCGCTCAAGGTCATGCACGCGGGCCTCGGCGACGACCACGACTTCGCGTCCCGCTTCGTCCGGGAGGCTCGAGCGGCCGCCCGGCTCTCCCACCCCAACGTGGTCAACGTCTTCGACCAGGGCGACGACGACGGCACGTTGTTCCTGGCCATGGAGTACATCCCCGGCCATACCTTGCGCGACCTGATCCGCAAGGAGGCGCCGATGCCGGCGGCCAAGGCGCTCGCGCTCCTCGACCCGATCCTCTCGGCGCTGTCGGCAGCCCATGCGGCCGGTCTGATCCACCGGGACGTCAAGCCGGAGAACGTCCTGCTCGCCGACGACGGCCGGGTCAAGGTCGCCGACTTCGGCCTGGCCCGCGCGATCAGCGCCGAGACCCAGCACACCGCGACCGGCGGGGTGCTGATCGGCACGGTCTCCTACCTCTCCCCCGAGCTCGTCGTGGACGGCCGGGCCGACGCGCGTTCCGACGTCTACGCGGCGGGAGTGATGCTCTACGAGATGCTCACCGGCCGGAAGCCGCACGAGGGCGAGTCGCCGATCCAGGTCGCCTACAAGCACGTGCACGAGGACGTCCCTTCGCCGAGCGACGAGATGCCCGGACTGCCGCCGTACGTCGACGCACTCGTCGCCCGGGCCACCGCTCGTGACCGCGAGCTCCGGCCGGCCGACGCGCGGGTGCTGCTGCACCAGGTACGCCGGGTGAAGGGCGCGCTCGACCACGGAGTGCTCGACGACCCGGAGCTCACCTCGGACCTGTCACCGACCGTCCCGGTGCGCCGCGACACCGACGACGTGGACATCGACTACGTCACCGAGGACGTCCCGACGATCCTGAGCACCGCCCAGGCGTCCCGGGTGGCGGACCACCGGTCGAGCGGGTCGGGCGGGTCGAACGGGTCGCGCCACCAGCACGACACCAGTGTGATCGGCCCCGGACCGGTCTCGAGCTCGGTCCGATCCGGCACACCACCGCAACAGCCCACCCGACTGCCGACCCGGCCTGCCGCCGCTGCGGTCAGCCGGCCGCGACCGTCCCGCAAGGGTCCGATCCTGCTGCTCGTCGTGCTGCTGCTTGCCGTCGGCGCCGGCGTGGGTGGCTGGTGGTACGGCTCGGGTCGCTACACGACGACCCCGGGCGTGATCAGCATGAGTGCCGCAGACGCTCGCGAGACCCTCGGCTCGGTCGGGCTGACCTACGACGAGGGCGAGCCGGCGTACTCCGAGACCGTCGATGCGGGCGGGGTGATCCGCAGCGACCCGTCCGGCGGCGAACGGATCCTCGACAGCGGCACGGTCACGGTCACCGTGTCGCTCGGACCGGAACGCTACGAGGTGCCGACGCTTCGCGGGATGCAGGAGGCGGGGGCGCGCAAGGCAATCAAGGCCGAGAGCCTCACCGTCGCCGACACCACGCGCCGCTTCCACGTGCGGGTGCCTGAGGGGGTCGTGATGAGCTCCGATCCCCCCTCCGGCAAGCAGCTCAAGTCTGGGGCACCCGTCGACCTGGTGGTCAGCAAAGGCCCGAGCCCGATCGACGTACCCGACCTCACCGGCCGGCCCGCAGGCCGGGCCGAGCATCGGCTGACCGCGCTCGGGTTCGACGTATCCGCGACCGAGGAGAACTCCGACACCGTGCCCGAGGGTGCCGTGATCGCGCAGTCGCCTAGCGGCGGCACGCTCTTCCGGGGCGACCCGGTCACGCTCAGCGTCTCGCAGGGTCCGGTGCTCGTGGAGGTGCCCAACCTCACGGCGGTCGGGATCGAGCAGGCGACCGACCAGCTCTCGGAGCTCGGGTTCAAGGTGCGCACGGCAGAGAGCGCGACCTACCTCGGCCTCGGGTTCGTGTCGTCGGCCGACCCCGACTTCGGCAGCCTGGTCCCCCGCGGCAGCACCATCACCCTCTACCTCGTCTAACCTCCACCGTTCAGTAGCCATCGGCTCCCCGTTCAGTAGCCATCGGCTCCCCGTTCAGTAGCCATCGGCTCGGGAGAATTTGGCGTCTCAACGGGGAAGGAGTGGCGTCTCAACGGGGATGGGGGTCATAGGGTGCTCGGCATGAGCGAGCAGCCGACCAGCCGGCGCACCTCCTTGCTCGCCGCTTTGGCCCTCCTCGCGATCACGGCCGCTTGGGGCTCGACGTTCTACCTCACCAAGGACCTCGTCACGCGCGTGCCGGTGCTGGACTACCTCGCAGTCCGGTTCGCGATCGCCAGCCTCGCCGTGTTCCTGATCTTCCCCAGGGCCGTGGCGCGCCTCTCGCCCAGGACCCGGCGCAGTGCCGTGGTCCTCGGCCTCCTGTACGGCGTCGCGCAGATCCTGCAGACGACCGGCCTTACGCAGACGGCGGCGAGCGTCTCGGGTTTCATCACCGGCATCTACGTGGTGGCCACCCCGATCTTCGCAGCGCTGCTGCTCCGACATCGCATCGGTGCGACCACCTGGGGCGCCGTCGCACTGGCCATGGTCGGCCTCGGGGTGCTGACGCTGAGCGGCTTCAGCATCGGCTACGGGGAGGCGCTGACGTTCGTGTCGGCGCTGATCTACGCACTGCACATCGTCGGCCTCGGGGCGTGGAGCAACGCCCGCGAGGCGATGGGGATGACGATCATCCAGCTCGTCGTGATCACGCTCGTGTGCTTCGTGGCGACGATCCCCGACGGCGTCGTACTCCCTCCCGACACCGCTGACTGGGCCTCCCTGCTCTACATGGCGCTGATCGCCGGAGCGCTCACGATGGCCGGCCAGACCTGGGCGCAGGCCCACCTGCCTCCGACCCGGACGGCGATCATCATGAGCATGGAGCCGGTATTCGCCGCGTTCTTCGCCGTCCTCCTCGGCGGGGAGAGCCTCACCGCCCGGATGCTGGTCGGTGGAGCGCTCGTTCTGGCCGCGATGCTCGTCGTGGAGATCACGCCTCGGCGCAGGATCGAGGCCGAGGTCCAGCACATCGCCGTCTGATGTCGTCCCCGGCCAGCACGGCGAGGCCGCCACCCGGGCGGCGCGCCATGATGTACGCATGAGCGTTGCTCCTAGCCGCAGACGGTTCCTGCCGACCACGGCTGACACCACGGTGTCGCCGCTGGAGCTGTACTTCGACCTCGTCTTCGTCTTTGCGCTCACGCAGGTCACCGCGATGATGGCCGACGACCTGACTCCGCGTGGCGTGCTGCGCGGCATGTTTGTTCTGGCGCTGCTGTGGTGGCGCTGGGTCGGCTACGCGTGGCTCTGCAACCTGGTGCGCACCGACTCCGGCCGATCCGGATGGTGCTGTTCGTCGCGATGGCGGCGATGTTCGTGCTGGCGCTGAGCATCCCCGAGTCCTTCGACGACCGGCCGGGCGGACTGCCCGGGCCGATCGTGGTCGCGGTCCTGCTACTTCCTCTTCCTGCTCATGCACCTGGCCATCTTCTGGCTCATCTCCACCGACGACCCCGCACTGCGCAGGCAGGTCATCCGGTGCACGCCGTCGGTGCTGGCCGGCACCTTCCTGCTGCTCGTCGCCGCACAGCTCGACGGTCCGGCGCAGACACTGCTCTGGGCCGCGGCGCTCACCGCCGACTACGTCGGCACCCTGGCGGGCGGCGCGTCCGGATGGCGGATCCGCTCGCCGGGCCACTTCGCCGAGCGGCACGGACTGATCCTCATCGTCGCGCTCGGTGAGTCGATCGTCGCGATAGGCGTGGGCGTAGAGACGCTGCCGATCACCGTACCCATCGTGACTGCGGCTGTCCTCG
>JBPCND010000104.1:0-6288 GCA_051001655.1 Nocardioides sp.
GTTCAGTCACGTGGTGCCGTCATGGGGAAGCAGAGGTGCTCACGAATGGTCGCGGCCGGCGCCGAACATGGTCAGCACGGCCAGCAGCGCCATCAAGATGACGAAGGTGAGGACGCCGACCAGGTAGGGACTGACGGCGGGCTCGTGCACCGCACCCTCCGACAGGCCCGGCGCGATCGTCGTGGTCAGGGACGTGAGCGACATGCCCGACACCCTACCGCGCCGGGATCGGCAGCCCGATCCGTGCCAGGCGCACCAGCGAGGCACACTTGAGCACCAGCAGGCACGAGGCGATCAGCAGGCCGAGCCACGGCAGTCCGGTCACCAGCAGGATCACCGCGAAGATCGCGGAGTTGACCGCCTTGCCGGGTTTGGACCAGTTCCACAGCCACAACTTCCGGTCGACGACGTAGAAGTAGTTGGGGCTGCGGATCGGCCAAGCGAGGAAGGCCAGCGAGAGCAGGCAGTCGACCACCATGAACTCGGCGAGGTAGACCAGCACCGGTGCGGCGAGCTCCGGCTGCAGCCAGACAAGTCCGAGATAGAAGGCGGCAGCACAGAACCGGTCGCTGAGGATGTCGAGGACCGCACCGATCCGGGTCTCGCAGCCACGGACCCGGGCCACCAGGCCGTCGAGCATGTCGCCGACCCAGTAGACCCCGAGCGCCGCCACGAGCAGCCCCAGGCTGTCGTCGCGAGCCGCGAACCCGGCGAGCGTCACCGAGACGACCGTGCGCAGGACCGTGACCGCGTTGGCGGACGTGCCGAGCCGCTCCGCGCCTACGTCGGCATAGACGTCGGGTACGGCGCCCTGGGTCGTCGTCATGGACGAAACGATAGTCTCGCGCGGCTCGTGTAGCCGGCTCATCGATCAGGCGAGGATCGTGGCCTGGATCCGGCCGGGGAACCGGACCGAGAACCTGGTCTCCCCCACGAGCGAGCGGAGGCGATCGAGCAGGACGTCGATCTCACGGCGCCGCCCAGCCGGCACCGGCACGAAGTAGCGCGTGCGCAGCTCCCCCGCCCGGGCCTGCGCCCAGGCTCCCACGACGCGACCGTCGACCCACAAGGTCGGCCCGGCGTTCCCATTACGGTCGAAGGCGTCCGCGCAGGAAGAGTGCAGATACCAGTCCCGCTGCTTCCAGCCCATGACGGTCGGGTCCAGACCCGGCAGGACGGCGACCCAACGACCGGACCCCCCGACCACCTCCTCGTCCCCCTCGGCGACCCAGCCTGACCGAGCCGACCTTCCTGAACCGGCCGCAGGCTCCAGCTCGACCGGGACGGCACGAGAGGCGCTCAGGGCGTGTGTGGTGAGCGCCGCAGTCCAGCCCATCCACCACTGCAGGTCCGTGCTGGTGGCAGGTCCGAACCGACGCAGCCACAGATCGGCGAGCGGACCGGCGGCAGCACGTTCGTCGAGGTCTCCGAGCCCGCCGTCGAGCCAGCTGTCCGCTGCGGCATAGGTGTAGGCACCGTTGACCCACGTGCCGGTCGGCCGGCCACGCAGGATCCGACCCTCGAAGCCGAGCTGTAGCAGCACCCTGGTGTGCGCGGCGGCCGTGCCTTCGTAGGGCTTGCCGACCGCCAGGCGCAGCGGCAGCCGCAGGACCGGGATCTGCGCGCCCAGCGCGCGTGCGGACATCGGGCCGTGCGCAAGCAGCACGCCGAGGACCTGCTCACGAGCGGCCGCGAGCCAAGCCGTCGGGTCGTCGACGCCGGAGGCCCGCAGCAGCCCGAGTGTCCGTCGCTCCTCCGGTCCGACCAGCTTGCGGGTCGCGGCACCGTGCATCAGCCGCACCGTGTCACGACTGGCCACCCAGAGGGTGCGACGCATCGCGTGGTGGCGGATCAGCGTGCGGTCGACGTACAGCGCCCGCTCGACCGCCTCGACCGACGGCGAGCGCATCCGCGCCCAGGCCGAGAGATAGACGCTCACCGGGTCGCTGGAGTGCAGCGCGACGAGGTCGTCGGCGATCCGCGCGACATCGTCCGTGCGGTCCTCCGGCAGCAGCCGGTGCCGACGGGCCAGCCTGGCCCTGCGCTCGGCGACGGTGATCGTCCGGTTCATCAGTCGTCAGCGGACATGGCCGTCGTCGGCGCTGGCGGCCAGTACGGCTGGGGCCGCGGTGACGAGGGCGGCGTCGGCCATCGCGCAGGGCAGCGTCCTTGGCCGTCCGGTGTCGGATGGCCAGGTCGACCCAGGCGGCACGTGTGCCCGGCGCGCGACGTCCTCGACAGTGGGCCGGGTCATCGCGCCAGCGTAGGCCAGGCGCATGTCGGCCGCTCCAGCTGATTCGGGGAGGATCGCGAACACATGCTGCTTGAAGAACTCCCCGAACCGGTTACCTGTGGCTCATCGGTTCCCTCAGAACGGCAGCGGTGTCACTTCGTGCAGGTCGACGAAGGTGGCGTACTCCATGCCACGGCTGAGGTAGACACTGCGCTCCAGCACCTCCAGCCCGACCACCTCCCAGCGTGGGAGGCCGGCTGACTCGCGGTGCTCGTTCCAGACCCGCAGGGCCAGAGAGGAGGCGTCGAGCAACGACTCCGCCTCTTCCCAGTACTGGATCGCAGCTCGCTCACCGGCGTACTTCAACGAGTGCAGAAAGGGGCGCTGCTCGTTGAGCCTACGCAACGCGTTGCGCACCACGAGCGGATCGTGGGCTTCACCGGCCACGGTGACGCTGACATGCCACAACCGGACCTGCTCGACCACCGACTCACCTCCCGGACCAGCTCGAAGTTCTCCTGGAGCCGTGCCAGGAGGTCGATGCCAGTCTCACCGGCTTTCCCGGCACGCGCTGCTAAACGACCAAATCGCGCCGGGTGGGGCCCAGCACGGTTCAACGGGGCAGGATCACCAGGTCGTCACGGTGGACGACCTCGCGTTCGTACGACGCACCGAGCTCGCGCGCGAGGTCATGGGTCGACCGTCCGAGCAGACCGGGGAGCTCCTCGGAGTCGTAGTTCACCAGTCCGCGGGCGACGGCACGCCCGGCCTCGTCCACGAGGTCGACCGGGTCTCCGCCGACGAACCTGCCGCTCACGCCGGTGATCCCAGCCGGCAGCAGGGAGGCCCGGCGCTCGGTGAGGGCCTGGACAGCGCCGGCGTCGATCCGGATCTGACCCCGTGCCTCGGTGGCATGGGCCAGCCAGAGCAACCTGGTCGGTCGGCGTCTGCCGGTCGGGTGGAACATCGTGCCGACCTGTTCACCGGCCAATGCCGACGCCGCCTGGTCGGTGGAGGTGAGGACGACCGGGATACCGGCCCCCGTGGCGATCCGAGCCGCCTCGACCTTGCTCTCCATCCCACCGGTGCCGAGGCCGGTGCCACCGCGCCGGCCGGTGCTGATCCCCTCGAGGTCGGCCGCCGTGCTCACGTCGCTGAGCAGGGAGGTCCCCCCGTCGGCGGGATGCCCGTCGTACAACCCGTCGACGTCGCTGAGCAGCACCAGCAGATCAGCATGCACGAGGTGTGCGACGAGGGCGGCGAGACGGTCGTTGTCGCCGAACCGGATCTCGGAGGTGGCCACCGTGTCGTTCTCGTTCACGATCGGGACCACACCCATCGCGAGCAGCTTGGCGAAAGTGCGGTGGGCGTTGCGGTAGTGCGTGCGCCGGGTCACGTCGTCGACGGTGAGCAGCACCTGGCCGACGAGAAGGGCGTGCCGGGCGAACTCCTCGGTGTAGCGGTGCACGAGCAGCCCCTGTCCGACCGAGGCCGCCGCCTGCTGGCTGGCCAGGTCGCGAGGTCGACGCGCGAGCGACAGCGGCGCCAGGCCGGCGGCGATCGCGCCCGAGGAGACCAGAACGACCTCGGCCCCACGCGTCCGGAGCGTCGCCAAGGCGTCCACGAGGGCACGCACCCGATCCGGGTCGATCCCGCCGACTGCGGTGGTGAGCGAGGACGAGCCGACCTTCACAACCACGCGCCCCGCGGTGGCGACGAGACCTCGGGGTGACCGCTGGGAGGATGCGGTCACTCCCCCCGCTCCCCCGCCTCGACCGCATCGCCGGTCTCGCCGGTCTCGTCCCGGCGACGCGCCACATCGGCCCGGGTCTCGCCCTCGGACCGCTGGGGCATGGCCTCGTCGATCGCCTGACGTCGCCGGGTGGACGGCCTGCCCTCCTCGAACCGGACATCCTCACCCCGACGGCCGAGGATCTCGGCACCGGCGGCCATCATCGGTTTGAAGTCGAACACCACCGTGTTCTCCGGCGGGCCGATCAGAACCGCGTCACCTTCCCGGCCACCGAGCTCGAGCAGGCGCTCCTCGACCCCGATCCGGTTGAGCCGGTCGGCCAGGAAGCCGACCGCCTCGTCGTTGCTGAAGTCGGTCTGGCGGACCCATCGCTCGGGCTTGTCACCGCGCACGCGCCAGCCCTCGCCGGTCTCCTTGATCGTGAACTCCGGCCCACCGCTCGCCTCGGGCGGGCGGATGACGATCCGGGTCGCCTCAGCTGCCGGTCGAGCCGCCCGCGCCCCGGCCACGATCTCGGCCATCGCGAACGAGAGCTCGCGCAGACCCTCGTGGCTCGCCGCCGAGACGGGGAAGACCTCCAGGTCGCGTTCGGCGAAGTCCGTCAGCACGATGTCGGCCAGATCACGTCCGTCCGGCACGTCGATCTTGTTGAGCACGACCAGACGCGGCCGGTCCTCGAGGCCGCCGTACCGACCGAGCTCGTTCTCGATGACGTCGAGGTCGCCCAGTGGATCGCGGTTCGGCTCGAGGGTCGCGGTGTCGATGACGTGCACCAGGGCGGCGCAGCGCTCGACGTGCCGGAGAAAGTCGTGGCCGAGACCGCGTCCCCCACTGGCCCCCTCGATGAGGCCGGGCACATCGGCGACCGTGAAGGTGGTGTCACCTGCGGTGACCACGCCGAGGTTCGGGACCAACGTGGTGAACGGGTAGTCGGCGATCTTGGGGCGGGCCCGGGACAGTGCCGCGATCAGACTCGACTTACCGGCACTGGGAAAGCCGACGAGCCCGATGTCGGCGACGACCTTCAGCTCGAGGACGACCGTGCGGTCGTCACCCGGCTCGCCGAGCAGCGCGAAGCCTGGAGCCTTGCGCTTGGACGACGCGAGGGCGGCGTTGCCCAGTCCGCCGCGACCACCCTCGGCGATGACCATCTCGGTGCCATGGCCCACCAGGTCCGCGAGCACGGCGCCGGTCTCGTCGCTGACGACGGTGCCGTCCGGGACGACCAGGACGAGGTCGTCACCGTGTCCGCCGTTGCGGTGCCCGCCGGCTCCGTGACCACCGTGCTCGGCACGACGATGCGGGCTGTGGTGGTAGTCGATGAGCGTGGTCACGTCCTGTTGGACGCGGAGGATGATGCTGCCTCCGGGCCCACCGTTGCCGCCGTCCGGGCCCCCTAGCGGTTTGAACTTCTCCCGGTGCACCGAGGCGACCCCGTTCCCTCCTCGGCCGGCGGTGACCTGCAGCACTACCCGGTCGACGAACGTAGGGACCGCCATGCGAATCAGCCTCCTGGAGGAGCTCGGCGGGACGGGTTGCCGGACAGGGCTGTCCGGGACGGCGAAGGGGCGCCCTGCTCGAGTCAGCAGGACACCCCTTCGCGCAACAGCGAGAAGCCTGTGCTCACTGCGCCGTCGGGACGATGTTGACGACTCGGCGCCCACGCTTGGTGCCGAACGCGACGTTGCCACCGACCAGGGCGAACAGGGTGTCGTCGCTGCCCCGGCCGACGCCGCTGCCGGGGTGGAAGTGCGTGCCACGCTGTCGGACGATGATCTCGCCGGCATTGACCAGCTGGCCGCCGTAGCGTTTCACGCCCAGGCGCTGTGAGTTGGAGTCGCGACCGTTCCTGGTCGAGGCCGCACCCTTCTTGTGTGCCATGAGTTCCAGTCCTTCGTAAGTCAGCGTGGGCAACGTGGTGGGCAGGGCTGAGCACGCCGTCAGGCGTTGATCTCGGTGACCTTGACCTGGGTGTACTTCTGACGATGGCCTTGGCGCTTGCGGTAGCCGGTCTTGTTCTTGTACTTCAAGATCGTGATCTTGGGGCCTTTGGTGCCACCGAGCACCTCGACGGTCACGGTTGCCTTGCCTAGCTCCTTCGCACCGGCGGTGACGTTTTCGCCGTCGACGAGCAGGACCACGGGCAGCGACACGGAGTCGCCGACCTGGCTGGCAACCTTGTCGATCTCGATGACGTCACCGACAGCAACCTTCGTCTGCTGGCCGCCACTGCGCACGATCGCGTACACCGCGGTCTCACTCTCTCTTCGGAACTTCAGGCACTCTGGGCCGTGTGGCTTCA
>JBPCND010000105.1:0-18706 GCA_051001655.1 Nocardioides sp.
CCATCGGCCACACCATGGCGTCTCGGTGCACCCGGAAGTCCACGACCACAGGCACGTCGTCGATCTCCATCGCCTTGTCGATGGTGGCGTCGACGTCTCAGGGGGAGTCGCACGCCAGGCCAATACAGCCGTAAGCATAGGCCAGCTTGACGAAGTCCGGGATCCGCACACCCGGAAGCTGCGTCCCCGGGACCCCCACACCCGGGGGCTCCGCTGGGACAGCACCCGTTTCCAGGCCGGTGGTGCGCTGAAGGTCGGTGTGGGAGTAGCGCTCGTCGTAGAACAGCGTCTGCCACTGCCGCACCATGCCGAGCGACTCGTTGTTGATGATGGCGACCTTGATCGGGATGCCTTCTAAGGCGCAGGTGGCCAGCTCCTGGTTGGTCATCTGGAAGCATCCGTCGCCGTCGACGGCCCACACGGTGGTCTCGGGCCGGCCGACCTTGGCTCCCATGGCGGCAGGCACGGCGAACCCCATCGTGCCGAGGCCGCCGGAGTTGATCCAGGTCCCGGGGTTCTCGTAGCCGATGAACTGCGAGGCCCACATCTGGTGCTGGCCCACACCGGAGACGTAGATGGACTCGGGGCCGGCGATGGCGCCGAGCCGCTCGATGACGTACTGTGGCGCCAGCGAGCCGTCGGCGGGCTAGTCGTAGCCCAGGAGGTACTTCTTCTTCACCCCGGCGAGGAACTCCACCCACGCCTCGTAGTCACCCCTGTGTCCCTGGTCGGCCTGGCCCTGCAGCGCCACGATCAGGTCGGCGATCACCTCCCGGCAGTCACCGACGATCGGGACGTCGGCGTGCCGGTTCTTGCCGATCTCGGCCGGGTCGATGTCGGCGTGGATGATCTTGGCGTGCGGGGCGAACGAGTCGAGGTTCCCGGTGACCCGGTCGTCGAAGCGGGCGCCGAGGCTGATGATCAGGTCGCTTCGCTGCAGTCCAGCGACCGCAGCGACCGTGCCGTGCATGCCGGGCATCCCGAGGTGCTGGACATGGCTGTCGGGGAAGGCGCCCCGAGCCATCAGCGTGGTGACGACCGGCATCCCGGTGGACTCGGCGAGCATCCGCAGCTCGCGTGAGGCGGCTGCGCGGATGACGCCGCCGCCGACGTACAGGACCGGGCGACGTGCCTCGAGGATCAGCCTCGCTGCCTCACGGATCTGCTTCGCGTGAGGTCGGGTCACCGGACGGTAGCCGGGCAGGTTCAGCTCGGTCGGCCAGGTGGACGTGGTGCGTGCCTGGAGCGCGTCCTTCGCCACGTCGACGAGGACCGGCCCGGGACGACCGGTCGAGGCGATGTAGAACGCCTCGGCGATCGTGCGGGGGATGTCCGCGGCGTCGGTGACCAGGAAGTTGTGCTTGGTGATCGGCATCGTGATGCCACGGATGTCCGCCTCCTGGAAAGCGTCGGTCCCGATGGCCTTGCTCGCGACCTGACCGGTGATGGCCACCATCGGCACGCTGTCCATGTAGGCATCGGCGATAGGCGTGACCAGGTTCGTCGCACCGGGCCCCGACGTCGCCATACAGACACCGACCTTGCCGGTGGCGACGGCGTAGCCCTGGGCGGCATGGCCCGCGCCCTGCTCGTGCCGGACCAGGATGTGCCGCACCCGGTCGGAGTCGTAGAGCGGGTCGTACGCCGGCAGGATCGCCCCGCCGGGGATACCGAACACGTTCTCGGCTCCCGCACACTCGAGCGCCTTGATCAGGCTCTGCGCACCGGTGACAGAGCTGTCCGTCCCTGTGGCGGCTGCTGCATCGGTGGTTCGGTCTGCCATGGTCGCCTTCCTCGGTTCTTCCTACCGCGGGGTCTTTCCAACAAAAAACCCCTCGGCCCATGTTCGGTGACGTGGGCATGCGAGGGGTGACGCGTCGGCTGCGCTGGAGTCGTCAGCTGCCGCGTCGCGGGCGTACGAGAATGTCGGAACGCATGACCTCACGGTCGCGGTCCGCGGCAGTACCCGTCAAGCACGGCCGTCACCCGTCCCACGATGTGGGATCTCCGTCCCAGGATGCGTCAGGTCGGACAGTGACCGCCGCTGGAGCCCCCCGCCGGTGAAGTTCTCCGCTGCCAACCAGGCGCGGTGGGCTGCTGCGACCTGCGGCCAGTCGCGGTCGGTGATCGAGAACCAGGCGGTGTCCCGGTTGCGACTCTTGTAGACGACGGCCCGCCGGAACGTCCCGTCGTAGCGGAAGCCGAGCCGTGTCGCCGCCGCTGTGGACGGGGTGTTGAGGGCGTCGCACTTCCACTCGTAGCGCCGGTAGCCGAGGTCGTCGAAGACGTGGGCGGCCATCAGGTGCATCGCCTCAGTCGCCGCGACCGTCCGTTGCAGCGCCCGACCGAGCAGGATGCTGCCCACCTCGACGCAGCCGTTGCCCGGGTCGATCCTCAGGTAGTTGGCCAGCCCCAGCGGCGTACCGTCCGGGCCGCAGACGGCGACGCTCACCGACGCCGGGTCCTCCACCATCCGGGCGACCCAGGCAACAAAGGCTCGACCGTCGTGGAAAGGTCCGTCGGAGAGACAGGTCCACAGCGGCTCGTTTCCCGGCCCGGCACAGCCGCGGTAGAGGTCGTCGGCGTGCCTCGGATCGAGCGGTACGACGCTGCACCACGAGCCCTGGAACGGACCCGGCCGAGGTCGCTCACGTGGAGTCCATCCGGGCACGGGGTCGCCGACCGGCTGGTTCGGACGGACGGGAGTGTGCACCTGTGGAATCCTAGGGCCGTCCGGCAGGTGGCTGCCGACCGACGCCTCGGGAGATCCATGATGGCCCTGTCCCGCACGACCTGTGCTCTCGTGGCGATCGCTCTCGCCGTCGGAACGGCGGCGGCCGGTCCGGTCGGCGCCGATCCAGTCCTGGCAGGTCCGGTCGGTCCGGCCGTCGCGGCCCCCACCTACGACAGGGGACTCTCCGACCCGCGCGAGGACAGCTACTACCCGGCCAAGGGCGACGCCGGGCTCGACGTCTTGCACTACGACCTCGACCTCGAGTGGCGTCGCGCCAAGCGCCTCCTGGTCGGCGACGCGACACTGCGGTTCCGTGCGACCAGAGCCGCCGACGCCTTCCGGCTCGACCTGGGTAGGTCGTTGTCGGTCCGCAGGGTCCTCGTCGACGGTGTGGCGACCGCTCGCTTCGAGCACACCGGCAAGACCCTCGAGGTCCTGCATCCTGTCGAGGCCGAGAGCCGACACACGGTTCGGGTGGTCTACCGCGGGACCCCGGAGCCCGTCGAGGCACCGACCACCCGGAGCGACATCGCCACCGTCGGCATGAAGGTGACCCGTGACGGACGACTGCGGACCATGCAGGAGCCGTTCGGTGCCTTCACGTGGTATCCGACCAACGACCATCCCTCCGACAAGGCGCTCTACGACATCGAGGTCTCCGCGCCGGCGAACTGGGTCGGCGTGAGCAACGGCAGGCTGGTCGAGCGCATCGACGGAGCCCGGCACACGACCACCAGATGGCGGCTCTCGGACCCGGCGGCGAGCTACCTCGTGACGCTGGCCGTCGGACCGTACGTCCGGCGTACCGACACCGGACCGCACGGCGTGGAGCTCAACTTCTGGCTGCCCCGCCATCGGGTCGGCCACTACATGAAGACGTTGCGACACACGGCGGCGGACCTGCGGTGGCTCGAGGGGAAGCTGGGTCCCTACCCCTTCGACAGCGCCGGTGTCGTCGTTGTCCCCGGCGACTCCGCCATGGAGACCCAGACCCTGGTCACCTTCGGTGCCCGCCGCTGGGACAGGGGCCAAGCACGTGAGGTCATGGTCCACGAGCTCGCACACCAGTGGTACGGCGACACCGTCACCCCCGACGACTGGACCGGCCTGTGGCTCAACGAGGGGATGGCGACGTATCTCCAGGCCCGATGGGACGCGACCCACACGAACACGACCTGGAAGAGCTGGGTGGCGGACTTCCGCTACTACAACAGCCGGTTGCGCGACGAGGACGGGCCGCCGGCGGCGTACGCCAGGGATCGTTTCGCGGAGAGCTGTGTCTACTACTGCACGGCGATGATGTTCGAGAAGCTGCGGCGCAAGCTCGGCAACGCGGTCTTCTGGAGGCTCGTCCGCCGCTGGCCGCAGACCCACCTGAACTCCACCGCGGACCGCCACACGTTCATCGCATGGGTCGAGGCGAGAACCGGACGCGAGCTCAGCGAGTTCTTCGACGACTGGTTGTTCTCACCGACCTGGCCGCCCGCCGACTGAACCGCGGGTGCGGCCCCGGCCCGACGCTCAGCCGCAGACGGCGCCGTGGGCCGCGGACCCGACGAGCTTGGCGTACTTGCCGAGGACACCCGTGGTGTACTTCGGCTGCAGCGGGGTCCAGCCGTCCTTGCGGGCGGCCAGCTCGTCGTCGTCGATGGCCACGTCGAGCAGGCGGTTCGCGACGTCGAGGCGCACCGGGTCGCCGTCGCGGACGAAGGCGATCGGACCTCCGTCGATCGCCTCGGGAGCCACGTGCCCGACGCAGAGGCCCGTCGTACCTCCGGAGAACCGTCCGTCGGTGACCAGCAGCACGTCCTTGCCGAGGCCGGCGCCCTTGATCGCGCCGGTGATGGCCAGCATCTCGCGCATGCCCGGTCCACCCTTGGGGCCTTCGTAGCGGATCACCACGACGTCCCGGGGGCCGATCCGGCCGGAGGCCAAGGCGTCCATCGCGGTCTGCTCGCCGTCGAAGACGCGCGCGGTGCCCTCGAAAACCGACTCGTCGAACCCAGCCGACTTCACGACCGCACCCTCGGGAGCGAGCGAGCCCTTGAGCACGGTGATCCCACCTGTCCTGTGGATCGGCGTGGTGAGATGACGGATGACGTCACCGTCGACGTCCGGCGGGGCGATCTGCTCGAGGTTCTCAGCCATCGTCTTGCCGGTGACCGTCAGGCAGTCCCCGTGCATCAGACCTGCCTCGAGCAGCGCCCTCATCACCATCGGGATGCCGCCCTTCCTGTCGACGTCGTTCATCACGTAACGCCCGAAGGGCTTCATGTCGCCGAGGTGCGGGACCTTGTCGCCGATCCGGTTGAAGTCGTCGAGGGTAAGGTCCACCTCGGCCTCACGGGCGATCGCGAGCAGATGGAGCACCGCGTTGGTCGAGCCACCCAAAGCCATCACTACCGCGATCGCGTTCTCGAAGGCCTCCATCGTCATGACCTGGCGGGCGGTGATGCCCCGGCGCAGCATCTCGACCACGGCCTGACCGGACCGGTGGGCGAAGCCGTCGCGGCGGCGGTCAACCGCGGGAGGGGCGGCCGACCCGGGCAGCGACATGCCGAGTGCCTCCCCCACCGACGCCATCGTGTTGGCGGTGTACATGCCGCCGCAGGCGCCCTCGCCAGGGCAGATGGCGCGCTCGATCCGGTCCACCTCCTCACGGGTGATCCGGCCGGCCAGGCAGGCGCCGACGGCCTCGAACGCGTCGATGATCGTGACGTCGCGACCGTCGACCTGGCCGGGCATGGTGGAGCCGGCGTACAAGAAGACCGAGGCGAGGTCCAAGCGGGCCGCGGCCATCAACATGCCGGGCAGCGACTTGTCACAGCCGGCGAGCAGGACCGAGCCGTCGAGACGCTCAGCCATCATCACGGTCTCGACGCTGTCGGCGATCACCTCGCGGGAGACCAGCGAGAAGTGCATCCCCTCGTGCCCCATCGAGATTCCGTCGGAGACCGAGATGGTGCCGAACTCGAGCGGGTAGCCACCGGCCGCGTGCACGCCGTTCTTCACCGCCTTGGCCAGCCGGTCGAGGGAGAGGTTGCAGGGGGTGATCTCGTTCCACGACGAGGCGACTCCGATCTGCGGCTTGGCGAAGTCCTCGTCGCCCATGCCGACCGCGCGAAGCATGCCCCGGGCGGCGGCACGCTCCATCCCGTCGGTCACGTCGCGGCTGCGGGGCTTGATGTCCGGCGTCTCAGGCATGCTCGGGATCGTACGCCGCCGTCCCCGTCCCCCTCCCCACCCCGATTCGTCTGCGATCGGCATTCGTGAAACACCCCATAGACCGCAGACGAATCGGGGTGGGGGTCAGCAAAGGGAGGTGGCGCGGAGGCAGAGGACGTCGGGGAGATGCTCGGCGACGACCTGCCAGGAGTCACCCTCGTCCGCGCTCGCGAAGACCGTGCCGTCACGGCTGCCGAAGTAGACCCCCGCCGGGTCACCGTCGTCGACACACATGCCGTCGCGCATCACCGCCGCGTGGAACGAGTCGGGCAGGCCTTTGCCCAGCTCCTCCCAAGTGGCGCCGGCGTCCCGCGACCGGTAGACCCGGCAGATCCCGTCCACCGGGAAACGCCCGTCAGCGCCCGTGAGCGGGAAGAGGTAGATCGTGTCGGCGTCGCGGGGGTGCGCCACCACCGGGAAGCCGAAGTCGCTCGGCAGGCCGTCCGCGATGGAGGTCCAGCTGTCGCCGCCGTCGTCGCTGCGGTAGACCCCGCCGTGGTTCTGGGCGTAGAGACGGTCGGGCTGCTGCGGGTCGCGGGCCACCTTGTGCACGCACTGGCCGAACTCGGGGAACTGCACGTCGCCGGGCATGAACTCCGCCTTGATGCCGACGTTGGCCGGCGCCCAGGTGTCCCCGCCGTCGTACGTGCGATAGACACCGCCGGTCGACATCGCCACCGTCAGCTGTTCCGGATCGCTCGGGTGCGGGAGGAGCGTGTGGATGGCCTGCCCACCGAAGCCGGCACCCCACTGCTCGCGGTGCGGGTGTTCCCACAGCGGGCGCACCATCGTGAAGGTCTCCCCGCGGTCTTCGGATCGGAACAGCGCCGACGGCTCGGTCCCGGCCCAGACGACGTCGGGGTCGGCCGGGGACGGTGCGATCGACCACACCGCCTCGAGGCTGCGGCCGGTGTCCTCGGTAAACTTGATCGCCCCGTCGCCGGTGCGCTCCCACGTCGAGCCGAGGTCGTTAGAGCGGAGGACCTGCGGACCCCAGTGCCAGCTCCGGCTCGCCATGAACAACCGCGGCGAGGCGGCACGCATATCGAAGGCCACGGCATGGACCTCGGTCCCGAGATCGTCGGGACCGTCCACCTTCCAGGACGACCCGTCCTCGCTGCGGGCTGTCCAGAGCCCCTTGCGTGTGCCGATCATCAACATGGTCTCTGCCATGGACATCCTCCTCAGGTCGGTTCTGGCCAGGCGGTCCCCCGGATGTGTGGACCCGGACACTACTCCGAACTCATCGGTCACCGCCGGAACCCGTCGTCGCTCCGACCGCCGAGCGGCCCAGGACCTCGAGCCCGCATCGGCAACCATGCCCACCAGTGTCGTCAGCCGGCTGACCCATCTGCTCATTAGTCCCCCTTCATGACGTTGGCCAGCGGCTCGCCGGCTGCGAAGCGAGCCAGCTGGCCGCGCACGAGCGCGTAGGCCCGTGGCTCCATCGCGGTGGTGGCCCCACCGACGTGCGGCGTCACCAGGACGTTGGGGCAGGCCCAGAGTGGGTGGTCGCGCGCAAGCGGCTCGGGGTCCGTCACGTCGAGCGCGGCAGAGATCCGGCCGGACAACAGCTCTGCGACCAGGGCATCGGTGTCGACAACCGGGCCCCGCGCCACGTTGACGAGCAGGGCGCCGTCGCGCAACCGGGCCAGGAACGCGCCGTCCACCATCCCATGGGTCTCGTCGGTCAACGGCACGATCAGCACCACGACGTCGGCGTCGGGGAGCAGGGACGGCAGCTCCCGGAACCCATGCACGCCCTCGCGGGCGCTTCGGGCCACGCGGACCACGTCGACCTCGAAACCGTCCAGCCGCCGCTCCAAGGCAGCTCCGACGGCGCCGTACCCGACGATCAGGACCCTGCTGTCGGCCAGGGCCGGCCGCGTGCCGGGGGCCCACCGTCCGGCGTCCTGGGCCCGGACGAAGCCAGGCACGCCGCGTAGCGACGCGAGCATCAGCGTCATGGCGAGCTCTGCGGTGGAGGCGTCGTGGATGCCGCGGCCGTTGCAGAGCAGAACCCCCTCCGGGACGTGCGGGCGGATGTGCTCGACGCCGGCCGTCATGGTCTGGACGACCTTCAGGGACCGCATGAGTGGCACCACGGCGCTGTCCGCCTCGGTGAACCCGTAGGGCGGCACGTAGAACTCGACCTCGACGACCGAGTTAGGCGGCCCGTCGAGCTCGCCGGGGACCACGTGCTCATAGCGCAGGCCCTCGGGCTGCGTGCCGAGCTCGGCAGGGTCGAACGGCAGCCAGACGAGTGGGATGCTCACGCGGCAGACCCTAGTGCGACCGGTCTGCCCGCTTCCCTGGGGCCGCTAGCGTGGAACAGGTGAGACTCACCCTCGCCGCCCTGATCCTCCTGCTTCCCGTGGCCGGGTGCGCCGCCCCGGCCGGCGACCCGGACGGCCTCGGCAACCCGCCGTCGATCCCGCAACCGAGCACCCGCACCGGGGAGCCCAGCACGCCGGACCCCTCGGAGACGTCCGAGCCGAACGAGCCGTCCGCCGGCGGTTCCGACGACGCCCCAGAGGAACCGGCGTCGCTGCGCCCCCGCGTCGTCGGGACGGTGGCGAGTGACCTGGAGGCACCGTGGGGCGTGACCTTCCTTCCCGACGGGACCGCCCTGGTCGGCGAACGGGACACCACGCGCGTGCTGGCCATCGCCAGTGACGGCAACCGCGACGTGCGCGAGGTGGGGCAGGTCTCGATCGCCTCCCCGCAGGGCGAGGCGGGGCTGCTCGGCCTGGCGACCTCGCCGACGTACGACGAGGACGGGCTCGTCTTCGCCTATGTGTCGACGACGGAGGACAACCGGGTCGTGGCGATGACCTTCGACGGCGAGCAGCTCGGCGAGCCCGAGCCGGTCCTCACCGGGATCCCCAACGGGTTCATCCACGACGGTGGAAGGTTGCTGTTCGCCGACGACGGCAACCTGTTCGTCTCCACCGGCGAGACAGGCGAGGAGCAGCTGGCCCAGGACGAGGACTCGCTCGCGGGCAAGATCCTCCGGATCACCCGGGACGGCAAGCCTGCGCCCGGGAATCCCGTCGACGGCTCACCGGTGTGGACGATGGGCCATCGCAACGTCCAGGGGCTTGCCTTCGACGACGACGGCCGGCTGTGGGCCAGCGAGTTCGGCGCCAACACCTGGGATGAGCTGAACCGCATCGACAAGGGGCGCAACTACGGGTGGCCCGTCGTCGAGGGGCGCGGTGAGCAGGAGGTCTACCGCGATCCGTTCGTCCAGTGGCGGACCTCGGAGGCCTCCCCGTCGGGGCTCGCCTTCCTCGAAGGGTCCCTTTGGCTCGCCTCGCTCCGTGGCGAACGGCTGTGGCAGGTCCCGGTGGACGCCGCGGGCGTGCAGGACCCGCGGGACTGGTTCGTCGGGGGTTATGGCCGGTTGCGCACGGTGGTCGTCACACCCGACGGCAACCTGTGGGTCACCACGTCTAACCGCGACGGGCGTGGCGAGCCGGCGGCCCAGGACGACCGGATCCTCGAGATCGAGATCAGCTGAGACTGCTCGGCCTCGTCGGCACCCGGGTCGGGACCCGCACGACCTGTACGCGACGCCGGGCCCTGCGCAACGTGGCCAGCACCGCCGGCCCGAGGAGCAGAATCGCCACCGAGCTCGTGATCGCCCGACCGGTGTCCCACCCGCCCGTCGAGGTCAGCAGGGTGTAGATCCCGAACCGGTGCAGGTTCTCCAGGAGCGGGTCGCCGGGCACGAACGACAGCCCTCCGTCCTGGCCGGGCAGTGCGATCCCCATCGTGTAGGGCCAGCTCGACATGTTCATCAGGAGCCCGAAGGCGTACGCCGCCACGACGCCGTACCCGACCAGGAGCGCGATCTCGCCGCGGCCTCTCGGCCGACGCGGGAGCAACCCGGCGCCTAGGCCGACCCATGCCGACGCGAGCATCTGGTAGGGGAGCCAGGGTCCGACTCCGCCGGTCAGCAGCGCCGACGCGAAGAGCGAGGTGCAGCCGAGCACGAACCCGAAGCCAGGGCCGAACACCCGCCCCGCGAGGATCAGCAGGAAGAAGACCAGCTCGACCCCGGCGACGCCGGCACTCACGCCGCGCAACACGGCGTTGACGGCGGTGAGCACGCCCAACACCGCAAGGGCTCTGGAGTCCATCCCGCCCTCGGACAGCTCGGCCAGCACGACCACGATGACGACCGGCAACAGGGCCAGGAACAAGAACGGCGGATCCACCCGCACGCCGGTCGGCACCCGGACCAGCAGCGGCCACGAGAACATCATCAGACCGGCCAACGACGCCGCCCCCAGCACCGTCGCGGAGCGTGGCAACAGCGGAAGCACGCCCGGTCGCGCCCCATTCATGAGAGGGCCTCGGCGACCTGGGCGACGGTCAGCCAGTCCGGCCCCAGAATCTTCGACACCTGGGGTGCGAAAGCGGGCGTCTCGGACACCACCAGCGCGGTCGGGCCCGACGAGACGACTTCTCCGTTCGCGAGCACCACGACCCGGTCGGCCACCTCGGCGACGAACTCCACGTCATGGGTTGCCACCAGTACGGCGCGCCCTTGTGCTGCGAGCTGCGTGAGCGCCCTCGCGAGGGCGGCCTTGCCGGAGTAGCCCAGGCCGCGGGTCGGTTCGTCGAGCAGCACCACTTCCGGCTCGGAGGTCAGCACGATCGCGAGCACGAGGGCGAGCCGCTGCCCCTCGGACAGATCGCGCGGGTGTCGGTCGTCGGGGATGCCCGGCGCCAGCTGGTCGAGCAGGGTCCGGCAGTCGCCTCGGGGCTTCTCAGACTCCTCGTCGCTTGCCGCGCATTCCTGGGCCACCGTCTCGAGGTAGATCAGGTCCGCGGCGGTCTGGGGGACGAGGCCGACGCGGGTACGACGCTCCGCCGGAGCAATCCCAGCCGGGTCCACCCCGTCGACCGCCACGGAGCCGGCGATCCGGGTCCGGGAGCCCTGGAGGGTCCACAACAGGGTCGACTTGCCCGACCCGTTGCGGCCCATCAGCGCGGTGACCTCACCGGCGACGAGCGTCAGGTCGACACCGCTCAGCGCCACCCGACGTCCGTGGGCAACCGTGACGTCCCGAGTCTCGACGACCGTCCGACCCGTGCTCGTCACAGGGGGCCGGGGCGCCTTGAGGTCGACGTCCCAGATACGGGCCCGCCGCCTCGCTTCGCGCACCGACAGCGGCAGCGGTTCCCATGCGGCCAGCCGGCCGAGAGCGACGATCGGAGGCACGACCGGAGCGTGCCGGAGCACCTGTCCGGGCGGACCGACCGTGAGCCCTCCGTCGTCCTCGATCAGGCACAGCCGGTCCGCGAACGGGACGACGCGTTCGAGCCGGTGCTCGGCGATCAGCACGGTGATCCCGACGTCGTGGGCGAGTCGCATCAGCGTCGCGAGCACGTCCTCGGCCGCCGTGGAGTCCAGGGCCGACGTCGGCTCGTCCAGCACGAGCAGCCGCGGGTGCATCGTCAGCACGGAGCCGATCGCGACACGTTGCTGCTGCCCGCCCGAGAGCGTGCTCAGGTCGCGGTCGCGGAGGTCGACGAGGCCGAGCAGGTCCAGCGTCTCCTCGACCCGGCGACGCATGGTGGCAGCGTCGAGCCCCAGCTGCTCCATGCCGTAGGCCAGCTCCTCCTCGACGCTGTCGGTGACGAACCCGGCGTCGGGGTCCTGCCCGACGTAGCCGACCAGGTGCGCCCGTTCGCGGGGGGGCCGGTCGATGATGCTGCGCCCGTCCACGAGGATGTCCCCGGTGAGGGTGCCGCCGGTGAACTGCGGGACCAGCCCGTTGAAGGTGCCCAACAGGGTGGACTTGCCGACACCGGTGCGCCCGGCCACCACCACGAACTCGCCGTCCTCGAGCCCCAGGTCGATGTCGCGCAGCACCAGGTCGGCGGCGTCGTACCCGAAGCTGACGCCGCGCAGCTCGATCACCTGCCCGCCCCGACGCGCAGGGGCTGGACCTGGATCGTCGCCGGACGCGGGGTGGCACCCGCCGGGAGGGCAGCCACCAGCACAGCCAGCAGCACCGGCAGCGTCACGGCGGGGACCTCGTTCACACCGGGGTGCAGCAACGACGGATCGGCTCGGCCGACCGCCCAGAAGGTCACAGCAGGGACGAGTCCGCACGCGACCACCAGCACCTCTGCGGGCGCCCATCGGTCCGGTCGGTAGCGGGTGCGTTGGACACGTCGCCCGGCGGAGACGAAGCCGGCCAAGGCAAGACCGCAACCCGCCAGCAGCATCGGGAGGGCCAGCACCCGCGGGGCGGTCTGGTCGAGGACGGCGTAGACGCCGACGCAGATCCCGAGCATGCCGACGATCATGAGCAGTCCGGTGGCACGGCGCTGCTGGGGAGTGGACGTGCCCGAGCGACCGTACCCTCGAGCGTCCATCCCCGCTGCGAGCCGCATGGACCTCTCCAGCGCGTCCTCGAGCACCGGGACGACCAGCCTGCGGAGGCGACCCCAGCGACCTGCCGGCTCGCCACGAAGCTGGCGAGCGGCCCGGACCCGACGGACGCTGTCCGCGATCTGTGGCAGCACCGTGACGGCGACGACGAGGGCGCTGCCGACCTCGTAGAGGGCCGGCGGCAAGGACCTCAGCAGCCTCTTGGGGTTCGCGAGCGCATTCGCGGCCCCGATCGCGATCACGATCCCGGCCAGCCGGAGTCCGTCGTAGAGGCCGGCCAGCACCGCTTCCGAGGTCACCGGACCGAGCAGCCGGATCCCGGCCGCCCAGCTCGGCAGGGGTATCTCCGGCAGGGTGACCAGCACCGTCGTACCGTCGGCACCACCGAGCACGATCCGGAACGCCACCCGAATCACCACGATCGCCAGCCCGAGAAGGAGGTAGAGCCGGAACGCCCTGGCCCACGGGTGGTCCCCGTGACGCTGCGCCACCACGAGCGAGGCGATCACTACCACCAGCAACAGCACCAGCGGGTTCGTGGTCATCGAGGCAGCCACCACCAGCCCGAGCGCCCACCCCCACCAGGCGAGGGGGTGCAGGTCACGCTGGAGGCGGGCTGCGGTCATGCTCACGCCGCCGAGCCGGCTCTCCGACGTACGACGACCGTGGCCGCCGTGCCGAGGAGAGCGAGCACCAGCGCGCCGATCGGCACCCACGCCGGCAGCCGACCGTCCGGGGACGCCGGGCCGGCCTGGTCTACGGGTTCGGACTGCTCCAGCAGAGACTCCCCCGTCGTGACACCGGAGGCGGCGTCGCTGGGACCGGTCGGGACCGCGGACGGCGACTTGCTCGCACGCACCTCGTCGGCGCCGCGGCTGTTCTCGTCGCGCCCGTCACGCTCCTCGCGCCCTGATCGTCCGTCCCGCGCGACGTCGCCGCCGCCGGTCTGGCCGGCGTTCCCGGTCGAGCCCGACTTCACTGTCGGTCCCGCCGCCGCGGACGGTCCCGGCGCGGCGGTGGTCGAGGCGCTCGTATCGGGTGTCGGGGTCGGGGTGCCGGCACCGGACTGTCCGCCACCAGCGCCGGACCCGCCACCAGCGACGGGCCCATCACCCGTCGGGTCGTCCTCGGGCTCGAGGGACGGTTGCTCGGTCGGTGTCGGGCTCGGGGTGGCCTCGGGCTCGGGGTCGGGTGACGCGACGGCCGGCGGAGGGATGCCCGGGGGGACGGACCCACCGTCGCCGACCCACGACAAGCCCAGGGACCCATCGGAGGGGACCTTCAGCGAGGTCGCACCCAGGGTTGCGTAGGTCCAGGTCCCGGACTCGCCGTCGGACCACCACAACCCCCAGTAGGCATTGGGGGGTGGCGTGGTCACGCACGGATCGGCGGCCGGTTCACCGGATACCCGGCACACGAAACCGGGCTGCCGTTGCACGTAGTCGAGCGGGAAGCCGACAGCGGGAAAGACCTGGGACGCGACCTGGTCGGCACCCTGAGGATCGCAGCCGGTCTGCACTCCTCCGCCGAGCTCGCCGAAGTCCACGACGACGTTCACCCCGGCGCCGCCGCACAGGGTCCCGGCTGCGTGGGCGCCGCTCGTGGGAGAGACGAGCAGCGCCGCCGCTACGACGATGACTGCGGCGGCGACTCTGCTCGACAGGCGGCTGTGTCGTGTCACCGCACTCGGACGTCGACGGTGGCCCGGGCGAGGAACCCGTCGGCTCCCTCGGCGCGGACGGTCACCGTCGTGGTGCGCTCCGGCATCAGGACCCGGACCGAGGCGTTGCCCGCCCGGTTCGCGTGGGTCGCCCGAGCGTTCGAGCCGCGGGTCACGCACACGGACGCACCAGGCGCGACGCCGGACACAGTGACGCGCGGTCGGCTGCCGCCTGCGACGTCCCCGGTGGGAGCCGACATCGACGCGGTGCCTCCGGCGGGGGCCCAGGCCAGCGCAGGCAGTGCCTGGCTCGTGGCCCGACGCCACTGGTCGGTGGTCGCATCGGTGATCCCGTCGCTGCGGCCGGCCTTGACCGCGGCGTCGTCGTACCCGACGGCACCGGTCTGGTCGGCCAGCTGCGAGGTGCACGGCTCTGCGACGTCGGCCTGCCTGACGCGGACCCAGGTGGCTGCGCGCTTGGCCGCTGCGGTCCTGCCCGTCTCACCGAAGACCCAGCCGGCCAAGCCGGTGCTGTTCGAGTTCGGTGCCTCTGTCGTGGCCCCGCCTCCGAGCGCACCGTTGCGGCGCTGCCGGTCGCGCAGCCACGAGACCGCGGCCTCGATCGCCTTGTCGACCCTGTCGCCGGAAGCTGGGTCCTTCGAAACCTCGACGAGGGCAAGGACCGACAGCGC
This sequence comes from Nocardioides sp., assembly GCA_051001655.1. Lineage (GTDB taxonomy): Bacteria > Actinomycetota > Actinomycetes > Propionibacteriales > Nocardioidaceae > Nocardioides_B. The sequence continues at coordinate 14,724 of JBPCND010000105.1, forward strand.
CGTCGCGTCGGTGTCCGGAGCGCTCTTGCGCCGTCCGTCGCACGTCTGGTTTCTGGTCAGGCTTTTGGTGAAGCTCAGCCGGAACCAGCCGGCGTCGCACTGCTGCTTGAGCAGGAACCGGGTCACCTTGCCGGCCCGCGGCGAGCCGACGGCGGTGAGGCCGCGGGCGGCGTACCCCTGACCGATCACGTTGGCGAAGTCGCCGAAAGCGCTCTGATCCTGGATGCGTCCGCCCACCGGCGCTCCCCGGAGCACCAGAGCTTCCATCCGGTCAACGAGGTCGACACTGCCGAACCGGTGCGGGTTGCGGTCCTGGTCAGTGGCCAGGGTGAGCGCCTTCGCGGTGGCACCCGCGTAGACCTCCTCTGGGGCCCCGAAGTCGGCACCGGTCGTGTAGGAGTCGACGTGGTCCGCGATGGCCCGCGTGATGGCGGCGACGGCCTTGGGACGCCTGTCGACGGCGTCGAGGGCAAAGGCTGCGTCGATGCTGAGGCCGTAGTCGGCGAACTTCACGACGTTCCCCTCGACGTCGAGGTACTGACCCTTGAGCAGGCCGCGCTCGAGCTCGTCGGCCAACCAGGCGGCACCGATCCGGGCTGGGCGTTGGTCGATCGCCTCGATGACCGCCCCGTCGGCGGTGGCCGGGGTCGGGACGAGCGATGCTCCGGAGAGGGCGACGAAGGAAGCGGAGACGACGGTGATCCACCGGCGGCGACGTGAGGAGCTCATGATGCCTTTCCTGCTGCACGCAAGCGGGCGGCAGGGTGGCCACCCGCTGCTTTCCACGACAGCGTGTGTCAAGACGCTCCGCGGTGGGTGCTCCGGCTCACCATCGTTGCTGGAACGGTGGCCTACGGTTGCGGGTCAGCGCCGGACTCGGACCGGCTTCCCCCACGTGCGGGCGTAGATGTGTTCGCCCAGATGGGCTGCGCCGAGGTTACCACCGGTTTCCCCTGCGGAACCGCGGCCCGGCTGTGATACTTCGGGGCATGCCGGTGAAAACGTATGCGCCGACGAAGACCCCGACCTCAGGGCAGCGGCACCTGATGAACCGGATGGGCTGCGGCTACTCCCGGACCACCTTCAAGCAGATGCGGACCGCAGGCTCCGCGAGCAACTGGTTCGAGCAGCAGCTGGATCCGAAGTCGGTCAAGGAGAGCGCGAGGGCCCGGGCACTCCTGACCTGGTTCCCCGACCTGCGCGAGTCGCCGTCGACGAAGTGGCGCAAGCAGGAGGACGGCACCAAGCTGGCCTGGTCCTATGCCGCGGACCTCGGCAGCTACTCCATGATGCGACGGATCTACTCGCGCCGGCAGGTGCTCGAGACGATGGTCGACTTCTGGTCCAACACCCTCCATGTGCATGCGGGTGCCGACCTGGCCTGGGTGCATCGGTCGTCGTACGACGATCTGCTCCGTCGTCACGCGCTGGGCCGCTTCGACGACCTGCTCGTCGAGGCCACGCTCCATCCCGCCATGCTGCTCTATCTCGACAGCTGGCGGTCGACGAGGCGGGCACCCAACGAGAACCACGGCCGGGAGCTGCTCGAGCTGCACACGGTCGGACGAGCGGCCGGCTACACCGAGCAGATGGTCAAGGACTCCGCCAGGATCCTCTCTGGCTACACCGTCGACGCCTTCGCGAGCTGGCAGCCCTTCTACTCCGGCAGCAGGCATGCCACGGGGCCGGTGACGGTGCTCGGGTTCTCCGCGGCCAACTCCTCCCGCGACGGTGCCGAGCTTGCCCGCGACTACCTCCGCTACCTGGCGCGGCATCCCTTGACGGCGCAGAACATCGCGCGCAAGCTGGCCCGCTACTTCGTGTCCGACAACCCCTCCGCCAAGCTCGTCGGCGATCTCGCCAAGGTCTTCTCGTCCTCCGGGACCGACATCAAGGCGACCCTGCGGGCACTGGTGGCGCACCCCGAGTTCAAGGCGGCCAGCGGCACCCTGGTGCGAACACCCATCGAGGACTTCGTGGCCACCTGCCGGGTCCTCCAGGTCGACGCGAAGCCGCCCACCAGCAACGCCTCGTTCGCCCGAGCGGCGAGCTGGGTCCCCAGGACCACCCTGCTCTACCAATGGCCGCGACCCGACGGCGCACCGACGGGCGACGCCGCGTGGGCGTCCGCCTCGCGGATGCTCAGCTCCTTCCGCATGCACTGGAACCTGATCGGCGGCTGGTGGCCGCGCGCGCAGGTCGACTACCGGTCGGGGCGGTCCTGGTTGCCGCAGCGGTCGCTGCGCTTCGACGAGTACGTCGACCACCTCTGCCGCATGATGCTGGGCAAGCCGTCCTCGCTGCGAATCCTCTCCGCAGCGGTCGCCGCCACCGGCTTCCCGCCGAAGACCCGGATCACCCAGAGCCACGCGGTCGTCACGTGGCTGCACGTGCGCCTCGTCGGCGTCCTCCTCGACTCCCCCGACCACATGCGACGCTGACGGAGCCCTGCGATGACACACACTCATCCCTCACCCCGGTGCTGCGCCGAGTTCGAGGCGGCGACCCAGCTGAGCCGCCGCCGGCTGCTCCAGGGGATGGCGGCTGCCGCCGGCGCGGGAATGGCCACCTCGGTCTTCGGCGACGCTTTTCGGCAGACGGCGTTTGCCTCCACGACAGGAGGCAACGTCCTCGTGGTGATCAGCCTCCGCGGTGGCATCGACGGGCTCGGCATGGTGGTCCCGCACGGCGACCCGGCGTACTACACCGCGCGCCCCACCATCGCGGTGCCGAGAGAGTCGCTGGTCGCCCAGGACGCCTTCTACGGTCTGCATCCGCAGCTTGCGCCGCTGGGATGGCTGTTCAGCGCCGGTGAGCTCGCCGCCGTGCAGGCGGTCGGCCTCCAAGTCCCGAACAGATCGCACTTCTCCGCGATGGAGGAGGTCGAGGACGCCGACGCCGGGTCGGTGGAGCGTCGAGGCTGGGTCAACCGGATGATCGGTCTCGACGGCGAGGACGACCCGACCGACGCGATCCACCTCACCTCCTCGATCGTGCCGACGATGCTCAGCGGTCTGGAGCCCGCCGTAGCCGTCAACCGCATCGGCGACGTGGCTCTCGTCGGTGCCGACGACGGCGACAAGGCGGAGTGGGCCGCCCGGCGGCGTACACAGCTCGACCTCATGTGGGAGGGCGGATCGGGTGGCGTGCACGGCGCCTACCGGTCCGCCGTACGCACAGTCGACAAGCTCGCGCCGGTCGCCCGATCCGCCTACAGCCCGCAGGTCGCCTACCCCAGGGCCTGGCCCGCAGTGGGTCTCTCCGACGCGATGAAGGACACCGCCCAGCTGATCAAGGCCGACATCGGCACCGAGGTGGTCTCCATCGACTACGGCTCGTGGGACATGCACAACGACTACGGCACGCTTGCCTGGGGCGACATGCAGCGCATGGTCGGTGGGTTCGCCTCGGTCCTCGACGCGTTCATGCGTGACCTCGGCGACCTGCGCAGCCGGGTCACCGTCGTCACCATCAGCGAGTTCGGCCGGCGGATCAAGGAGAACGGCAACCGCGGCCTGGACCACGGCTGGGGCAACATGATGCTCGTGGCCGGAGGTGGCGTGCGGGGCGGGGCGTACTACGGCAGCTGGCCCGGGCTCGGCACCGGCGACCAGGTCGACGACGACCTCCAGGTCACCACCGACTACCGCAACGTGCTCGGCGAGGTCATCACCCGGCGGTTCCCGGACCGGTCGATCGCGGGCGTCTTCCCCGGACTCCCCTACGCCCCCCTGAACCTGATGTACTGATCCACCCCTGCCCCGTCGAGACGCCAGCCTTTCCCTGTCGAGACGCCAGCCTTTCCCTGTCGAGACGCCAGCCTTTCCCAGCGAGATGCCAGACCTACCACCACCGGTGGAGGGAATCCTTGGCGCCTCGACGGGGACAGGCTGGCTCCTCAACGAAGGAGCTTGGCCAGGACCAGCTCGCGGACCCGGCCCGCGTCGGCCTGGCCGCTCATCGCCTTCATGACCGCACCGATC
>JBPCND010000106.1:0-3903 GCA_051001655.1 Nocardioides sp.
CTCGACTCGATCCTCGATGGCGAGCGAGGTCGCCTGCCGCCTCAACTCGGAGTCGTAACCGTTCTCGCCGAACAACGAGGCGCCGACAATGACGGCCTCTTCCGGCCCGCTCGGGAAGGCCCTGGCGAAGGCATCGAGGAAGATGTGTTGGCCTTTCCAACGGTCGAGCCTCCCGACGATCCCCACCCTGAAGGGGCGCTGTCCGGCGGGCCGCGCCGTAGTCGAGGGGGGAAACCCAAGGGGGCTGGCGATCGCGGAACCACCCACCCCTGCGGGGCCGAGCGTATCGAGGGTGGCTTGGGAGTTGGCGATGACGGCAGCGGGAAGGATGCGAGCCGCAGCGCGGACGAGGCGCCGGGCGGACACCGGTAGGTAGTCGTCGCTGATTCGGTCGCGGACGTGCCAGACGACCGGAACCGATGCCAGACGGGCCGAGGCTCCGCCGTACAGGGCGGCCTTGAGCGAGTTGGTGTGGACGAGGTCGGGCTCGAGCTGTCGCAGTCGGGCTGCGAGGCGACCCACGTACACGGCGCTGTGGGCGAGGGCCGACACCGGGAGTCGGCTGGGTCGCACCAGCTCGCGACCGACCGACCCCGCGGATTCGGCAATGGGCATGACCTCGGTCGAGACGCCAGCCTTCTCCAGCTCGTCCAGGAGCGGTCCGGTCTCCGCCAGAATGACGTGGGCCTCGACGTCGAGCGCGGGCAGCAGCCGGAGAAGCGCAAGCTCCCCTCCCGAGAGGCGAGGGCAGTGATCCAGATAGACGACCCGCAACCGTGTGGAAGCCGGCCGGGCCGCCCGTGCGTAGATGGCCCGGTGGCGCTCGGCGACCGCCGGCCAGGTGAAGGACTCGGCGTGGGCGCGGCATCGATCTTCATCGGGGAGTGGTTGGGTGCCGTCGAGGCCGGCGCGGATCCTGCGGGTGAGGGCGCCGGCATCGCCCGCCGCCACGATCAGGGAAGGATCGAGCGGGCCCAGCACCTCGGGCAGGCCACCGGTGTCGGTGGCCACTACCGGTGTTCCGCAAGCCAGTGACTCGACGACCACGAGCCCGAACCCCTCCAGGGCCAGCGTCGGCACCACCGAGAGGTCGGCCGCCTGGTAACAGCGGACCAGCGTCTCCTCGTCGACCTTGCCGAGGAAGCGGACCGAACCCCCCACGCCCGAGCGAGCTGCGTGCTCTTCCAGGCTCCTGCGGTCGGGGCCGTCGCCGACCACCAACAAAACCGAGTCGGGATCGTCCGGCTGTAGTTGTGCCCACGTGTCGATGAGGACGTCGAGACCCATTCGGGCTACCAGGCGACGCACGACTGCAACCACTCGGACGCCCGCGGGCAGGTCGACCCGGCGCCGGGCGTCCGCCCGGCTGCCGGGAGCGAAGTGATGCAGGTCGACGCCGGGCGGCACCACGTGGATCAGCCACGGCGCGACCCCATAGCCCTGGACCAACAGTTCCTTGAAGGCGTGGGAGAGGACCACGATCGCCCGAGCGCGCCGGTAGACCGACATCTCGGTCTTTCTCTTCGCCGATAGACGCCAGCCGGGCGGATCTCCGGATGCCTCGCTTTCCTGGGCCCACGGCCCCTGAAAGTGTACGACGAGCGGCATGCGCTTGAGCCGGCCCATCACCACTGGCCACGCGGCGTAGAAAGCAAAGTGGGCGTCGATCACCGTGACCCCGGTTAGCGCCGTCCGGTTGAGTGCGCGTGTGTAACCCCACAATCGGAGGGGGAAGGGACGGGCGAAGTGGCCGCCCGCCACTACCCCGAACGGTGCCGATGCCGCCGGACCGGAGACGACAGCCCGGGGATGGAGCCCGTCCCGGCGCAGGGCCGTGAACAGGTCGGCGACGTACCGGTGGAGCCCTCCCGGATCGTCCTCGTACCAGTGCGCCCCCAGGACCAGGGGTACGACCGGTTCGGTCTGAGCGCCATCCGAAAGCGTGGGGTTCACGAGATGAGGAGCGGGGTGGCTCGGCGGGCGTGCTGATCGAGCCACATGCCCAGAACGGCCAGGCTCCACGCCGGCCGCCATCCGACCCGGCCGCCGAGGTAGCCGTGCCACAGGTTCGTGAGCTCCCGACGGTCGAAGCCGAGAGGGGAGTCGGACAGGCTTCGACAGCATCCTCGGCCATGTCCCTCACGCGACCTCGCATCCAGTCGTCGATGGGAAGGGTGAAGGTCTTCTTGGGCCTGTCGGCCAGATAGCGCAGGCTCGGGTCGACGGCGTCTACGAGGCGGTTCTTGTCCCACGTCGCCGAGGCCGAGCGCTGTCCCCGGAGGGCGACGTCGACGACGGAATCGTCCAAGAGGGGTACTCGGACTTCGAGGGCGTGGGCCATGCTCATGCAGTCAGTGTCGCGGAGCAACTGGAAGGGCAGGTAGTTGTGGATCTCCAGGTCGCCCACCTGGGCTGTCGCGCTTCGGTCGGGCTCCAGGGGCGCGGTGACCAACTCGAGGTCGACGAACTCCCGGCTGACCGGCCAGATGCGGGCCAGCTCGCCTGCGCTGAAGAGACCCCGCACCGAGCCGTAGGCGTCCCCCGGGTGACCGACGACCACCGCCTCGAGGGCACGCCGCCCGCGCGAATGGGCGAGCCGCTCCGACCACCCCATGGCACCGGCGAGGCCGTTCGCCAACGGAGGAGCCAACCGAGCGATCCGGCCGGCGCGCACGAGGCGCGGCACGTGGCGAAAGGTGGAGTAACTGCCGAACAACTCGTCACCTCCGAGGCCGGACAGGGCGACGACCAGGCCGGCGTCACGCACGGCCCGGGAGATGATCCACGAGTTCAAGCCATCGACCGTCGGCTGGTCCATGTCGTCGACGAACCGGTGGAGGGAGGCGAGTGCCTCCCCTTCACCGACCCGCACCACGGTGTGCTCGAGCCCGAGACCCGCGGCGATCCGGGCCGCGTCACCGGACTCATCGCTGGCGTGGTCGAAGGCCACCGTGTAGGTCCGTAGGCCGGGGGACACGCGGCCGGCGAGCCGGGCGAGCACGACCGAGTCGACTCCCGACGAAAGGAACAGTCCGACGGGGACGTCGGCGACCAGGTGGCGCTGCATGGAATCGAGGAGCGCGGCACCCAGCTCATCGGTCTGCGGTGGGTCGTCGTCGACGCCGGGCTCCGCCATCGGCCAGTACGTAAAAAATGGTGGCGCGACTCCGCTCCCACACGAGCACGTGGCCGGGAGGCAGTTCCGAGACGCCGGACCGGATCGACCCCGGCCCCGGAATCCATCCGAGGCGGAGGAAGCCATGGATCGCGGCGGCGTCGATCTCGGCGGTCGGTTCCACCAACGCCCGGACCTCGGAGGCGAACGAAAGCCGTTCCCCGTCGATCCGGTAGTACAGCGGCTTGATCCCCAGCCGGTCCCGGCACAGAACGAGGCGTTGACGGACCTCGTCCCAGATCGCGAATGCGAACATGCCGCGCAGGTGGCGGGCCAGATCGGGGCCGTGTTCTTCGTAGAGGTGGACCAGAACCCCGTGTCCGTCTCCGTGCGGAACTGATGGCCGGTTCGGCGCAACGCCGACCGCAGCTCGGCGAAGTTGTAGATCTCGCCGTTGAACACGGTCCAGACGGAGTCGTCCTCGTTGGCGAGCGGCTGGTCGGCCAGCGGACTGAGGTCGATGATGCGAAGCCGCGCGTGACCCAGCGAGCACCGCCCGAAGGTCCGGGTGCCGTCGGCATCGGGACCGCGATGACGCAGGCGTCCGACCATGTCGACCACGCCAACACTGCCCACGAGCGCGGCGCGATCCGACCCGATCAGTCCGGCGATGCCACACATGTCAGGGAGCGGGGTACATCGTCGAGGCGGGCGGCCTCAGCCGGCCGGGCCACTTGGACTCAACACCGCGGCAAGTTGAACATGAAGCTTGCGGCTGACGGGGGCGG
>JBPCND010000107.1:0-9801 GCA_051001655.1 Nocardioides sp.
CGGACCGGCCCAGCGGTTCCCAGAGATGCTGACCAAGGGCTACTACTTTCAGCGAGTACGCCCGGCACTTCGAGCTTCCGGACCCGCTCTTGGCTTGGCGATCTGCGAGGACGAAGCGATGGGGGGAACCGTCAGCGTGGCCAGGCAGACGCGTCAGCATGCCCCCTCGGGTCGAGCCGGTAGACGTTTCCCTCAGGTTGCGGATTGGTCAGGGAATCGTCGGTTCGTCGACACCGCGACCCACTCCTGGATCGACACGTTGCCCTGGACTGCCTACCTGGAGCTGGTAGAGAAGATGATCATCGCCGCCGACCCCCGCCGCGCCGAGACCATCCGACTGCTCGCCGCCACCGACTCCTACGTCACCACCAGCCAGTCCACCGAACACGGGCTGAAGACCCTGATCGCCAAAGCCAACGCCGGACAGGTCATCTACCTCATCGCCGTCATCGACCAGCTCGCCGACATCCTCACCACCCGCGGCGACACCCGACCCCAGGGCCCCCGCCGCGCCACCGCCCTCGGCATCCTCGCCCACCCCGCCCACGCCCTCGCCCTCCTCACCAGCGCCCTCACCCACAACACCGATACCGACAGCGAGGACCCGACCGAGGGACCTGACGACACCGAGCATGACGAACCGGGCGGACAGGACCAGCCGCGCGAGCCGAGAGAGCGGGGAGGTCCCGGCGGTGCTTGTTCGGATCTGGCGGTGCCGTCTAACCTCGACCTCCCCGCGGACCTGCACACCCAGCTGCGGTGCCTGCCCGGCCACATCGACCTCGACCGGCTCCTGCCCCACGCCACCCTCTACGTCCACATCAGCGCCGACACCCTCACCGGCCCGTTCACCACCCACACCGGCACCGGCACCGGCACCGGGAGCGACCCGACCCTCGTCCCCGGAGCCAGCCGGCTCGGACCCCACGTCGCCCACGTCGAAGGGATCGGCCCGATCACCCTCGACCAAGCCCGCGAATGGCTCGGCCACCACCGCGTCACCCTGCTCCCGGTCCTGGACCCCGCCACCACCGAAGCCGTCACCGGCTACACCTTCACCCCCCGACTCCGCGAAGCCCTCCACGCCACCGTCCCCCGCGACGTGTTCCCCTGGGCCGTCAACACCGGCCGAGGCAAAGACATCGACCACCCCATCCCCTACCGCCCACCCGACACCGGACCACCCGGGGGACCGCCAGGCACCGGACCACCCGGACAGACCGGGCTTCACAACGCCGCCCCGATGACCCGACACCACCACCGGCTGAAAACCCACGTCGGCTGGCACCTCACCCAGCTCACCGTCGGCACCTACCTGTGGCGATCACCCCACCAGCACTACTGGATCGTCGCCCCACCGGCACCTACCGCATCCCCCCAGCCACCGGCACCTGGATCCAACACACCCACGGAAACGTTCGCTCTGCCGCTTGAGCAGCCGATGCCTGTGCCGTTTGCACAGACTCGACCGCCTCAGACGAAAGGGGTAAACGTCGGAGCGGGCAGCGGGCCGCTGGTCCGGTCCCGCGCCTGCTCGTAGCCGTGGGCGATCTCGATCAGGCTCGCCTCGCTCCCGGCCGTGCCCCAGAACGACACGGCCACCGGCAGGCCGGCCGCCAGCTCGGTCGGCACGGTGAGCAGGGGATAACCGGCCATCGCAGTCGGCTGCGTGCACGAGCCCGGGTGTGACTCGGGGTTCACCAGGTCGATAGGGCAGGCCGGGGCGTACGACGGGGTGACCAACGCGTCGAGATCATGGGCCGCCAGCACCGCGTCGATGCCGGCCTCGCGGGAGACCGCGACGCAGCGCGCTCTGGCCTCGGCGTACTCCTGGGAGTCGACACCGGGGAACGTCAGTGCCCGCTCGAAGAGTGACTGGCCGAAGTGCTGCAGCTCGGTGTCGGCGTGCTCGCGGTTGAACGCGACGACCTCCTCGAGCGACCTGGGTACGTCGCCGGCGCGGGTCTTCAGGTAGTCGCCCAGACCGGTCCTCAGTTCGACCAGCATGACCAGCAGCTCGTCCTCCCAGCCGAAGTCGGCCATCGAGACCAGGTCGGTGCCGTCAACGATCGTGGCACCTTCGGCCGCCAGCAGCGCAACAGCACGCTCGGCTGCCCCGTCGGCATGGGGGGAGTAGCCCCAGTACTCCGCACGCGGGACGCCGATCCGCTTCCCGGCCAGGCGTCCCTCGACCGCGTGCGAGGCGTAGTCCACACCGACCCGGCCATGTCCGGTCATGACGGTCAGCAACACAGCCGCCTCCCGCACGGTGGCCGCCATCGGTCCGGGGGAGTCCTGCGATCGCGACACCGGAACCACCCCCTCGGTGGGCACCAGCCCGACGGTCGGCTTGATCCCCACGCACCCGTTGAAGGCGGCCGGGCAGCTGATCGAGCCGTCAGTCTCGGTGCCGACCGCGAGCGGGGTGAGCCCGGCGGCGACGGCGGCTCCGCTTCCCGAGCTCGACCCTCCCGCCGACCGGTTCAGGGCATAGGGATTGCGGGTGAGGCCGCCGTAGGCACTCCAGCCAGACGTCGACGCCTCGTCGCGGATGTTCGCCCACTCCGAGAGGTTGGCCTTGCCGAGCACCACCATCCCCGCCTCGCGCATCCGGCGCACCAGGGGCGCGTCGACCGAAGGCGGTGGCGCGTCAGCCAGCGCCAGCGACCCGGCCGTGGTCGGCAGGTCGTGGGTGTCGATGTTGTCCTTCACCAGCACCGGGACGCCGTGCAACGGCCCGCGGCTGCGCCCGTCCGCGGCCTCGGTGTCGAGCCGGGCCGCCTGCCCGAGGGCGTCGGGGTGCAGTGTGCACACGGCATTGATGTGGACGTCGCCTGACTGGACGAAGTCGATCCGGTCGAGCAGCTGCTCGACGTACTCCTGCGATGAACTGGGCACGCCTCGATCCTGCCGTATCGGTCCCGGGTGGGAGATCTCACGGTGCGCTTCAAGTGGACGCGGCCGTAGCCTGAGGTCCATGAGCGAGAGGGGGACCACCGAGTCCGGACTGCCCTTCGAGCCGGTCTACGGCCCCGATGCGTTGGCAGGTTTCGACCCGGAGTCGCGGCTCGGCGACCCCGGTGAGTATCCGTTCACCCGCGGCGTCTACCCGTCGATGTACACCGGACGACCATGGACGATGCGGCAGTACGCCGGCTTCGGAACCGCCAAGGAGTCCAACACCCGCTACAAGCAGCTCGTCGCCAACGGCACCGGCGGTCTCTCCGTGGCGTTCGACCTGCCGACCCAGATGGGTCACGACTCCGACGCCGAGATCGCCTCCGGCGAGGTCGGCAAGGTGGGGGTCGCGATCGATTCCATCGAGGACATGAGGCTGCTCTTCGACGGCCTTCCGCTCGACAAGGTCTCCACGTCGATGACGATCAACGCCCCCGCGGCGCTGCTGCTGCTGATGTACCAGATCGTCGCCGAGGAGAACGGAGTGAACGGCGACCAGCTGACCGGCACCATCCAGAACGACGTGCTCAAGGAGTACATCGCCCGCGGCACCTACATCTATCCTCCGGCGCATTCGCTGCGACTGATCACTGACATCTTCGCCTACTGCAAGTCCGAGATGCCGCGGTGGAACACCATCTCGATCTCGGGCTACCACATGGCCGAGGCGGGGGCGACCCCCGCGCAGGAGATCGCGTTCACTCTCGCCGACGGCATCGAGTACGTCCGGGCAGCCGTCGCCGCCGGGCTTGACGTCGAGGAGTTCGGGGCCAGGCTGTCGTTCTTCTTCGTCTCGCGGACCACGATCCTCGAGGAGGTCGCGAAGTTCCGCGCCGCCAGGCGGATCTGGGCGCACGTGATGCGCGAGGAGTTCGGCGTGATTAACCCCAAGGCCCAGACGCTGCGCTTCCACACCCAGACCGCCGGGGTGCAGCTCACCGCGCAGCAGCCCGAGGTCAACCTCGTCCGCGTCGCGATCCAGGCGCTCGCCGCTGTCCTCGGCGGCACCCAGTCGCTGCACACCAACTCCTACGACGAGGCCATCGCGCTGCCGACGGACAAGTCGGCCCGGCTCGCGCTGCGCACCCAGCAGGTGATCGCCTACGAAAGCGACGTGACCAAGACCGTCGACCCCTTCGCCGGCTCCTACGCCATCGAGTCCCTGACCGACCAGGTCGAGGCCGAAGCGCGCCGGCTGATGGACCAGGTCGAGGAGCTCGGGGGTGCCGTCGCAGCCATCGACAACGGCTTCCAGAAGAACGAGATCGAAAAGGCGGCGTACCAGATCGCCCGCGAGATCGACACCGACGAGCGGGTGGTGGTCGGGCTCAACCGCTTCCGACTCGACGAGGAGGATCCCTATGAGCCGCTGCGGGTCGACCCGGCGATCGAGACCCGCCAAGCCGAGCGGCTCGCGAAGCTGCGGGCCGACCGCGACCAGGCCGAGGTCGACCGTCACCTGGCTGCTCTCGCGACCGCAGCCGAGGGCAGCGACAACGTGCTGTACCCGATGAAGGAGGCACTGCGCGCCCGGGCCACTGTCGGTGAGGTGTGCAATGCGCTGCGTGAGGTGTGGGGCGTCTACGTCCCTCCGGACGCGTTCTGAGGGGCGGGTAGCCTTGCCTGTCGTGTCCTCCCACCTGGCGGCAGTCGTCGACTCGGTCGACGGCTTCGAGCCCGAGCTCGTCGCGCTGCGCCGCGACCTGCACGCCCACCCCGAGCTCGCGTGGCAGGAGCAGCGGACCACGTCAGTGGTCGCGGAGCGGTTGTCCGATGCGGGCATCGCCGTCCAGCTGCTGCCGAAGAGCGGGCTGGTCGCCGACGTCGGAACCCTGGACGGCCCAATGGTGGCCCTGCGCGCCGACCTCGACGCCTTGCCGGTCGACGATCGAGGCGGCGACCTCTGGATCAGCACCGTTCCGGGTCTCGCCCACGCCTGCGGTCACGACGTCCACACGGCGGCGCTGGTCGGCGCCGGTCTAGCTCTTGCCGAGGTGCACCGGGCGGCACCCTTGCCCGGACGGGTGCGGCTGATGTTCCAGCCCGCCGAGGAGATCATGCCCGGCGGGGCGCTCGAGCTCATTGCTGGCGGCGCCCTCGACGACGTCGGGCACGTCTTCGGCCTGCACTGCGACCCGAGCATCGACGTCGGCGAGATCGGCCTGCGCGAGGGACCGCTCACCGGCGCCGCCGACTCCCTGACGATCCGGCTGAGCGGACGCGGCGGCCACACCTCCCGTCCGCACCTGACCGAGGACCTCACCTATGCGCTGGCGAAGCTGGTGACGGAGCTGCCGGGGACGCTCTCCCGCCGCCTCGACCCACGCGCAGGAGCCAGCCTGGTCTGGGGGATGGTTCGTGCAGGGTCCGCCAAGAACGTGATCCCGGCGTACGGCGAGGCTGCGGGGACGCTGCGGATGCTCGACGCCGTCGCCTGGGTCGATGCCGAGGACCTGGTCCGCGAGCTGATCGGGCAGATCCTGGCGCCGTACGGCGTCGTTGCCGAGGTCGCGTACGTCCGCGGGGTGCCGCCGGTGGTGAACGAGGCGGCGTCCACCGCCCTGCTGCACGAGACCGTCGAACGGGTCATCGGTCCGACCGCCGCGGTCTCGACGCAGCAGAGCCTCGGCGGCGAGGACTTCGCGTGGTACCTCGAGACTGTCCCCGGCGCCATGGGACGGCTCGGCACCCGCACCCCTGGCGGGCCCACGTTCGACCTCCATCAGGGCGACCTCGCGATCGATGAGCGGTCGATCGCCATCGGTGCCCGGGTCCTGGCCGGTGTCGCCGTCTCCGCGCTGTACTCCTGACCTGTGTACATCACGGGGTCACCGACCGATAACATTTGTCGAAGATTCGGCCCTGGTTGGCCGCGCAGAGCCTCCGCACGACTAGGGTGACGATGTTTGCGCGCCAGACCGGTGGTGCGACTTGAACCTAGGAGGCATCTTGCGTCGTCTGACCAGGATTGCGGCAGTATCAGCGGTCCTCGCCCTTGCGATGACCGGCTGCGCAAAGGAAGAGGGAACCGACACAGCGTCCGAGGACCTGTGCTCAGGCGGCGGTGACGGCCCCAAGGTCGGACTGGCCTACGACGTGGGTGGTCGAGGAGACCAGTCGTTCAACGACTCCGCCGCACTCGGCATGGAGATGGCTGTCGACGAGCTCGACGCCACCTGCACCGAGGCCGAGGCGCAGGACGGTGAGGCCGAGTCCGCTCGGGAGGACCGCCTCCGCTCACTGGCCGAGGACGGCCACAACCCGATCATCGGGGTGGGCTTCGCCTACAGCGCCGCCACCGACAAGGTCGCTCCGGACTACCCGGACGTGAACTTCGCCGTGGTCGACGGGTTCGACCCGACCGGTGACGAGGCGAACGACAACGTCGCCTACCTCGGCTTCGCCGAGCAGGAGGGCTCCTTCCTCGTCGGCGTCGCCGCTGCGCTCACCAGTGAGGCCGACCACGTCGGCTTCGTCGGCGGCGTCAACGTCGACCTGATCAAGAAGTTCGAGGCAGGCTACGCCGCCGGTGCCGAGGCGGCCAGCCCCGGCATCACGGTCGACGTGACCTACATCGAGGAGACCGACCTCAAGGGATTCGCCGACCCGGCCGGTGGCAAGGCAGCCGCGGCGGCGATGTATGAAGGCGGGGCCGACGTGGTCTACCACGCCGCGGGTGGCTCGGGTGCCGGTGTCTTCGACGCCGCGGTCGACGCCGGCGACGGTATGTGGGCGATCGGTGTCGACTCCGACCAGTACCTCACCGCCTCGGAAGAGGCCCAGCCACACATCCTCACCTCGATGCTCAAGCGCGTCGACACGGCGACCATCAACATGGTGCAGTCGGTCGCCGACGAGTCGCCGCTGACCAGCTACCAGGTCTACGACCTCAAGGCTGACGGCGTGGGCTACTCCACCTCGGGTGGGTTCATCGACGACATCACCGGTGACATCGACGACTACGCCGAGCAGATCAAGAGCGGCGAGATCAAGGTCCCGGACAAGCCCTGAGCCTCGTCGAAGGGGCCTGACCAAGGCGTACTCGGGCCCGGGGCCGCGCGGTAGCGTGACTCCGGGTCCGTCGCTGTCCAAGGGAGTGTCATGAGCGCAACCGCTGCATCCCCGGCTACCGCGGACGCGGTCCAGGCGCGGGGGATCGGAAAGCGGTTCCCGGGCGTGATCGCCAACCACGACGTCGACATCACCATCCGGGCAGCGACCGTGCACGCACTCATCGGGGAGAACGGCGCCGGAAAGTCGACGCTGATGAAGATCCTGTACGGCGTCCAGCGACCCGACGAGGGCACGCTGGCCGTCAACGGCCGCGACGTCTCGTTCAGCTCACCGACCGACGCGATCGCCGCCGGGATCGGCATGGTCTTCCAGCACTTCATGCTCGCCGACAACCTGACCGTCCTGGAGAACGTCGTGCTCGGCGCGGAGAAGCTGCACGGGATCGGCGGCGCCGCCCGCGAGAAGATTCTCGAGATCTCCCGTGCCTACGGCTTCGGTCTCGATCCCGACGAGCTGGTGGAGGACCTCGGTGTCGGTGAACGGCAACGGGTGGAGATCCTCAAGGTGCTCTACCGGGGCGCCAAGATCATCATCCTCGACGAGCCGACCGCTGTGCTGGTGCCGCAGGAGGTGGACGCCCTCTTCGACAACCTCCGTGAGCTCAAGGCCGAGGGTCACACGCTCCTGTTCATCTCGCACAAGCTCGACGAGGTCCTCGCGATCGCCGACGACATCACCGTGATGCGCCGCGGCACCACGGTCGGCGAGGCGCACCCGGAGAACACCACGAAGCATGAGCTGGCCGAGCTCATGGTCGGCTCGGAGCTGCCATCGCCCGAGACGGAGGAGTCGACGGTCACCGACACGGTCCAGCTCGAGGTCCATGACCTGACCCTGCATGACGCCTTCGGCCGGGCGCTGCTCTCTGACGTCGACCTGACCATCCACAAGGGCGAGATCCTCGGTATCGCCGGGGTCGAAGGCAACGGGCAGGCCGAGCTCGTCGAGTCGATCATGGGCATGCGGAAGCTGTCCGCGGGCGTCGTGTCGGTGAGCGGTAAGGACGTCACCCACTGGGACACCCGGGACCGTCGCCGGGCAGGGGTCGGCTACATCCCCGAGGACCGGCACCGGCACGGGCTGCTCCTGGAAGCGCCGTTGTGGGAGAACAGGGTGCTGGGCTTCCAGACCAGGCCGCCCGCCGTCAAGGGCATCCTGATCGACCGCTCCGGGGCCCGCGACGACACCGACCGGATCGTGAGGGAGTACGACGTGCGTACCCCCGGAATCGACACTCCCGCCGGGGCCCTCTCCGGGGGCAACCAGCAGAAGCTGATCGTCGGCCGGGAGATGAGCGGTGACCCGGTGCTGCTGATCGCGGCGCATCCGACCCGTGGGGTGGACGTCGGTGCGCAGGCGGCGATCTGGGAGCACATCAAGAGCGCCCGACGCAAGGGCCTGGCGGTGCTGCTGATCTCGGCCGACCTCGATGAGCTGATCGGTCTCTCGGACCGGATCGAGGTGATCCTGCGCGGTCGCCTCGTCGGTGAGTTCGACCCGCGCACGGTGACTCCGCAGGATCTCGGGTCCGCGATGACCGGTGGACACGAGGAGGAGGAGGCGTCGTGAGCGTCGTACGCCGGGTCCTGATGTCCCTGGCCGCGCCTCTGGTCGCCGTGGTGGCGGCAATGGTGATCACCAGCCTGGTAGTGCTTGCCTCGCAGAGCAGCCCGGTGGAGTTCTGGACGATCCTGGTCGACCCCCCGGCTCCGCGCGTCTACGTCAACATCGTCAACCAAGCGGCGATGATCTTCCTCTCCGCTCTGGCGGCCGCGGTCGGGTTCAAGATGAACCTGTTCAACATCGGGGTCGAGGGCCAATACCAGATCGCGTCGTACGCCGCCGCGGTCTTCGCCGGCGCTGCGATCTTCAGCGGAGCCCTGAACATCCTGGCGACGCTGGTCGTGGCGATGGTGGTCGGCTCGCTGTGGGCTGGCATCGCCGGCGTCCTGAGGGTCACCCGCGGCGTCAGCGAGGTGATCAGCACGATCATGCTCAACGCGATCGCACTCACGTTGACCGGCTACTTCCTGAGCACCTACGGCGAGAAGGCCGGGAACTCCCGCCGGAGCACTGTGATCGACACGGGCAGCAGGCTGGGCGGGTTCACCCCCTTCGAGGAGCGGGACGGCGCGGTCTGGACGCTGGTGGTGCTCGCGGTCCTGGCCGGAGCCGCGTTCTCGTTCGTGCTGAACAAGACCCGCTTCGGTTTCGACCTCCGGGCCACCGGGATGTCGGAGACCGCCGCCGTCGCATCCGGCGTGAAGGTCAATCGCATGGTGGTGATCTCGATGATGCTCTCCGGTGCCATCGCCGGGCTGATCTGGATGCCGGCGCTCTTCGGCGCCGCCTACTCCTACGGCACCACCTTCCAAGCCGGCCTCGGCTTCACCGGCATCGCGGTGGCACTGCTGGGCCGCAACCAGCCGCTCGGGATCTTCTTCGGCGCGGTGTTGTTCGCCTTCCTCAACGAGCAGTCCAACCGGCTGACCCTGCAGAGCGACATCTCCCAGAACGTCGTCCAGATCACCCAGGGTGTGATCGTGCTGGCGGTCGTCGTCGCCTACGAGGTCGTCCGCCGGCGCAAGGTCGCCGCGGAGCAGCACGCGGTCCGCCAGAAGCTCGACGCGGACAAGCCGACCCCGGGAGAGGCGGTATCGGCATGAGCGCGGCCGTCCGCGAGCCAGAGACCACCGGCCGGAACCGCCGCGCCCTCGCCGTCGTGCCGCGCTGGCTGCTGCTGGCAGCGCTCGCCGTCGTCGTCGTCTC
>JBPCND010000108.1:0-2780 GCA_051001655.1 Nocardioides sp.
CGGAGCCTTCTCGCCCGAGGTCGCCAGAGACCTGGCGGTGATCGGACGAGGTGTCGATCGCAGGTCGTGATGACGGGAGTCGACTCCGGCACTTGTCTGCATCCGGACGATCTCGTCGACCTGACGCGGGGTGGTGATCGTCACGACGGTTCCGGACTCACCGGCGCGAGCCGTGCGGCCCGAGCGGTGCAGGTAGGCCTTGGCGTCGTTCGGTGCGTCGAAGTGGACGACGAGCCCGACGTTGTCGACGTGGATGCCGCGTGCCGCGACATCCGTGGCGACGACGACCTGGGCCTTGCCGGTCGAGAACTTGTGCAGGTTGCGCTCACGGACCCGCTGGGACAGGTTGCCGTGCAGGTCGACGGCCTCGATGCCCTGCTGGCTCAACGCGTCCGAGAGCTCGGTCGCGCCCTCCCGGGTGCGCGTGAACACGATCGAGCGCGCGTTGTCCTCCACCAAAGCGGTGACGGCGGTGACCTTGTCGCGGAAGCCACCGACGACCATGACGTGGTGAGCCATCGTGCTGACGGCGCCGGCGTTCGGGTCGAGCTGGTGCAGCTTCGGGTTTCGCAGATGAGTGCGGACCAGACGGTCCACGTCGCCGTCGAGTGTCGCGGACAGTAGCATCCGCTGGCTGCCCTCGGGAGTCTGCTTCATCAGCGCGTCCACGGCCGGGTAGAACCCCAGGTCGCAGAGGTGGTCGGCCTCGTCGAGCACAGTGATCTCGATGTCGCTGGTCAGGCAGTGCCCCTTGTCCATCAGGTCCTGGAGTCGTCCTGGCGTGGCTACGACGATGTCGGCACCGGCCCGGAGCTGCTTGATCTGGCGGTCGTAGGCCGTGCCGCCGTACACGGTGACGAGCTTGAGGCGGGCGGCGAACGCCAGCGGCTCGAGCGCACGGCGTACCTGCGTGGCCAGCTCGCGGGTCGGCACGATGATCAGCGCACGCGGCTGCTTCGGTCGGCTCCTCGCACCGGCGAGCCGTGCCAGGATCGGCAGACCGAAGGCCAGCGTCTTGCCGGAGCCGGTCTTCGCGCGACCGAGGATGTCGTGTCCGGCGAGGGCGTCGGGGATGACCGCGCCCTGGACGGGGGTCGGATGGGTGATCTCGATCTTCGCCAGCGCGGCGACGACGTCCGGGTGGAGACCGAGCTCCGCGAACGAAGGGGTCGTGCCGGTGTCGGCGCGGGGGGCGGTCGTGCCGCGGGGGGCGGTCGTGCTGCCGGGGCGGGCGGCGTCGGTGGACGTCACGGGGTATTGCTCCATCGGGTGGTCAGACGCGACCTGACCCGACCACGGCGTGGACGGGCGAGCCAGCAGGACGCAGGTGCATTTCCTCCAAGCACCCGATCACTGGTCTCGCGCGGGTGAGTCCGCGCACCACACCGGGCGACAAAGAAGGCCGGGGGCGACAAACCCCTCGGCCTTGGCTGCTCATGAGTCTACCAGCGATCGAGGTCGCCCCCGACCAGGACGGCGACCGCCTGTGCTGTCGAGGCCTTCGCGACGTCTCGTCCGGGCCGGCCTACCGACCGGACAGCGGGAGCTCGAGCCGGGTGGCGCCACCCTCGACGATCCGGACCGGCACACCCCAGTCCTGTTGATGCATGTGGCACGCCGTGCCGGCATCCGCGCCCTCGTCGCCGTTACCGCCGTTGCCGCCAGTCTCGTCGCAGGACGCCGCACGGGCGGCCACGTGCAGGACACCGTCACCGACGCGGGCGTCGAGCACGAGGGTCCGGGTCAGGTCGGTGCCACGGCCCTCGCCGGCCTTCAGCAACCCCGGTGGAGTGGCCTCCACCACGAGCTGGGACGCCGGGCCATAGCGGTCGTCCACCTTCTGACCGGACGGCGGCTCGAAGGACACCACCAGCTCCAGCTCCCCGGGGGCAACCTCGGTGACCGGTCGATGACTCGAGTGGGCCAAGCCGCCGGCCTGGGCGCTGGCTCCGAGCGGCACCCGGCTGAGACGGTGCGCGGACGACTCCACGACCAGCACGTGCTCGCCGTCGACGACCAGGCCGCTCGGCTCCGCGAGCCCAGTGGCCAGGGTGGTCAGCTCCTGCGTGGTCGGGTCGTAGCGACGGAGCGCTCCGTTGTAGGTGTCCGCGACTGCTACCGAGCCGTCTGGCAGCACTGCGACGCCGAGCGGGTGCTGGAGGAGGGCGTCGGTCGCGGGTCCGTCGATAAACCCGAAATCGAAGAGTCCGTGGCCGATCGCCGTGACGACCTGGGTCCCCTCGACGAAGCGCAGGGAGGACGTCTCGCTGTCCACCAGCCACAGTCGGTCCCCGGCGACGGCCAACCCGGACGTCTGGGCGAACCACGCCGTGGCGTTGGGTCCGTCGACGAGGCCTTCACGGCTCGTTCCTGCCGCCACCTCGACATCCCCGGTCCGGGGGTCGAAGATCCACAGCTGGTGGATGCCGGCCATCGCCACCCAGACCCGGTCCTGCCACCAGACGACGTCCCAAGGGCTCGACAAGCTGCCAGTGTTCTCGATGCCGTCGCCCTGCATCCACTGGCGTCCGCTGCCCGCGACGGTCGTGACCTCGCCGGTTCTCAGGCGGACACCCCGCAAGAGGTGGTTCACGGTGTCGGCCACGACCACGTCGTAGCCGACCTCGGCCGCCACCTCGTCGGGCAGCAGGCACAAGCCGTTCGGCTCGTTGAAGGATGCGGCCTCCGCCGGACCGTCGGCTGCCCCCTTGCCGGCCGACCCGACTCGGCGTACGACGGTCCAGTCTCCGTGCGGGTCCGTCTCGAGCTCGGCGACCTGG
>JBPCND010000109.1:0-2837 GCA_051001655.1 Nocardioides sp.
TGCCTTCCGGGTCGTAGATCGCGCTCCCGCCGCTGAACTCCCACGAGCCACATCTCCCCGCGAGCCCGGCGAGGATGACGTAGATCCCGTTGTCGAGGGCCCGGGCGGCGTAGTAGAGGTCCCTCCGGTGCTCGGCCCCGACGAAGTAGGCAGCCGGACAGAGGTACGCCGTCGCTCCTCCGGCCGACGCAGCGGCAGCGTGCTCGGGGAAGCAGCCGTCGTAGCAGATCCCGAGGCCGAGCTCCCAACCGTCGAGCAGGATGGAGGCACCATGGTCGCCTGCGTCGAAGAACGCGCGCTCGTCGGAGAACAGGTGCTGCTTGTCGTACGGCGCCGCGACCACACCGTCAGACCCGAACACGAGCACCGACACGGTGTGCCGGCCGACTCCGTCTCCGTCGCCGCGGGCGACAGCGGCCCCGACGACGACGCTCACGGAGGCCTCCCGGGCGGCGGCAGCCAACGGCAACAGCATCGGGTCGTCGAGGGTGAGGCACCCCTGCGACGTCCACGCTGCCGCGTCGTAGCCGGTCAGGAACAGCTCCGGCAGCACCACCAGCCGCGCTCCCCCGTCGGCCGCCGCCTGGACCAGCGACACCGAGGTCGCCACGTTGGCCGCGACGTCACCGGAGACCGAGACGCCTTGGGCGGCGGCCACCCGCAACGGCCCCGGCCGGTCCGGTCCGCCAAGTCCGCCGGGTCCACCGGCCCTCACTGGACGACGACCTCGACCCGTTGGAACTCCTTGAGCTCGGTGTAGCCGGTGGTGGCCATCGCCCGGCGGAGCGCGCCGACGAGGTTCATCGTGCCGTCGGCGACCCGGGAGGGGCCGAAGAGGATCTCCTCGAGCGAGCCGACCGTGCTCATCTCGATGCGCTCACCACGCGGCAGGTCCGGGTGCCAGGCCTCGGAGCCCCAGTGGAAGCCGCGCCCCGGCGCCTCGGAGGCGCGGGCGAGCGGCGACCCGATCATGACCGCGTCGGCGCCGCAGGCGATCGCCTTGGCCACGTCGCCGGAGCGGCCGATCGACCCGTCGGCGATCACGTGGACGTAGCGGCCCCCGGACTCGTCGAGGTAGTCGCGCCGCGCCGCGGCGACATCGGCCACGGCGCTGGCCATCGGCACCGAGACGCCGAGCACCGTGCGCGTGGTGTGCGCGGCACCACCTCCGAAGCCGACGAGCACCCCCGCGGCACCGGTGCGCATCAGGTGCAGCGCCGCCTGGTAGGTCGCACATCCGCCCACGACGACCGGCACGTCGAGCTCGTAGATGAACTCCTTGAGGTTCAGCGGCTCCGACTGCCCGGACACGTGCTCCGCGGAGACGGTCGTGCCGCGGATCACGAACATGTCGACGCCCGCGTCCACGACGGTCTTGAAGAACTCCTTGGTGCGTTGCGGCGACAGGGAACCGGCGACGGTCACCCCCGAGTCACGCATCTCGCGCAACCGGGCGTTGATCAGCTCTGGCTTGATCGGCTCGGCGTAGATCTCCTGCAGTCGAGCGGTCGCCCGGGCCCCGTGCAGGCCGGCCACCTCCGCGAGCAGGTCGCTCGGGTCGTCGTACCGCGTCCACAGTCCCTCGAGATCGAGCACGCCGAGGCCGCCGGCCTTGCCGAAGGCGACCGCTGTCTGCGGCGACATCACCGAGTCCATCGGCGCGGCCAGGATCGGCAGCTCGAAGCGGTAGGCGTCGATCTGCCAGGCGACCGAGACCTCCTCGGGGTCACGCGTGCGCCGGGACGGGACGATGGCGATGTCGTCGAAGGAGTACGCGCGGCGTCCGCGCTTCGCGCGACCGATCTCGATCTCGTGCATGCGCCCGACCCTACCGACCGGTGTAGTTGGGCGCCTCGACGGTCATCGCGATGTCGTGTGGATGACTCTCCGTGAGGCCGGCAGCCGTGATCCGGATGAAGCGGCCACGGTCCTGGAGCTCGGGGATGGTGCGCGCACCGACATAGAACATCGACTGGTGCAGTCCCCCCACGAGCTGGTGTGCGACTGCCGACAGAGGGCCGCGATAAGCGACCTGGCCCTCGATCCCCTCCGGCACGATCTTGTCGTCGCTGGCCACGTCGGCCTGGAAGTAGCGGTCCTTGGAGTAGGACTTCTTGCCCCGTGAGGCCATCGCGCCGATGGAACCCATCCCGCGGTAGGTCTTGAACTGCTTGCCGCTGACGAAGATCAGGTCACCGGGGCTCTCCTCGCAACCGGCCAGCAGCGACCCGATCATCACGGTGTCGGCTCCTGCCACCAGGGCCTTCGCGATGTCACCGGAGTGCTGCAGACCACCGTCGCCGATCACAGGGACCCCGGCCGGGCGGCAGGCCAGGGAGGCTTCGTAGATGGCGGTGACCTGCGGGACGCCGACGCCGGCGACCACCCGGGTGGTGCAGATCGACCCGGGTCCGACGCCGACCTTGACCGCGTCGGCACCCGCGTCGACCAAGGCCTGAGCACCGGCCCGCGTGGCAACGTTGCCGCCGACGACCTGGACGTGTCGCGTGGCGGGATCCTTCTTGAGGCGAGCGATCATCTCGAGCATCAGGCGGGCATGCCCGTTCGCCACGTCCGGGACGAGTACGTCGACGCCTGCCTCCACCAGCGTGGTGGCCCGCTCCCAGGAGTCCCCGAAGTAGCCGAGCGCCGCACCCACCATCAGCCGGCCGTGACCGTCGTTGGATGCATGGGGGAACTGCTCTGACTTCACGAAGTCCTTGACGGTGATCAGCCCGGCGAGTCGGCCGTTGTCGTCGACGAGCGGCAGCCGCTCACGTTTGTGCTGGCGCAGCAGCGTCGTGGCGTCCTCCCGGCTGATCCCGACCGGCGCGGTG
>JBPCND010000110.1:0-4007 GCA_051001655.1 Nocardioides sp.
ACTGAGGCGCGCAGCCGTCTCGTGACGACCTTCGTCGGTGGAGTCAGTGAGCTCTTCCAGAGCGACCTCGACCTGGGCCGGCTGGCCATCGAGCGGTTGCAGCGCGAGTCGTTCGGTCCCGACGTACTGGTCGAAGAGGTGCACTACGGCGCGGTCGCGGTCGCGCAGCGGCTCGAGGACGTGCGGCCCGATCTCCTGGTGCTCGTCAGCGCGGTCCGGCGCGGTCGCAGAGTCGGCACCGTCGAACGGCGCTGCGTCGATGCCCCAGACCTGGACACAGCGGATCTGCAGGCCGCCGTCGGAGACGCCGTCACCGGCTACGTCCATGTCGATCTGATCATCGACGTCGCCGCGGGGCTCGGCGTCCTTCCACCCCGGACCGTGAGCGTGGAGGTCGAGCCGGAAAGCACGTCCTCGGGGGAGGGCCTCTCCCCCACCGCCGAGACCGGCCTCGAGGTGGCTCTGCAGCTCGTGCGCGACGAGCTGCGACGCGTTCCCCTCCTGCGGCTCGCCGATGAGCTGCGCCCACTCCTCGACGGTGATCGTCTCGAGCCGTCCGCGTCGCGGGACAGGCTGCGCGCGCTGCTGGGAGAGCTCGTGCACCTGGACCGAGACGGACGGTGGGGCCGCACCTTCTCCCTGCGGGACGGACTACGCATCGACATCGCGCACCAGGTGAGCAGCGAGGGCATGGACCACCGCGACTGGGCGCTGTGGTGGGCGCTGATCGAAGAGCTGGACCGGCTCGAGGCCGCAGAGGCACGCTGAGAAAAGCCTCGTGCGATCGATCGAGAGCTGTTCGGCGGTCTCGGTGCGACCGCTCCTCATGGTTGTTTGCCGTTGATCAGGCGTCAGTGAAGGACTCCACGATGACCGTCAACCTCGCTATCGACCCTTCCCGTCTCGAGGAGCAGTTGACCAAGCGAGCCCTGATCTGCTTCGTGGGCTGCTCCTCACCCGCACCGGTGGCGACCTCACCGGATCGGGCGACCAGAATCCCGTGGCTTCTCACAGGGTTCGACCGCATAGGGATTCCGCTCTCTTGAAGGTTGCCGCGACGGACCGCCTGCCCACGGCGAGCTCCATTCAAAGTTGCCGAAGATCAGCGACAAAGTTCTCACCGATCGGCTTTCGCAGCCGTAAAGGAACGGGCTTCGGAGGACTGCTGTGACTCCGGCTCAGACCTGCTGGCGTGGGCCTGGAGCTCGTCGGCGTACAGGTCGCTGAGATCGTCGAGCGACTGAAGGACCGACTGTGCCTCGACCTCGTCCATCCGGGACAGGGCGAAGCCCAGGTGCACGACCACCCAGTCCCCCGGGCCGGGCAGGTCGGTCTCCTCGCTCATGAGCATCGCGGCCGAGACCTGCTGTTGCTTGCCCTGCAGGTCCACGAGCACGCGCTGGCCGGAGACGTCGATGGCTTCGACAATGCGAGCGGGTATTCCCAGACACATGTTCGCTCCCCCTTCGAGGGACCAGAGCACCGCGATCCGCGAGCCTGATGAGCCTATCGCGGTCACGTCGGGCCGGCGCCCCGGCAGGATAAGGTCGCGCCCATGCGTATCGCTTTCGTCGGCAAGGGCGGCGTCGGCAAGTCCTCTCTCGCGGGCACCTTCGCTCGGGTGCTGGCGCGCTCCGGAGAACGCGTCCTCGCGCTGGACTCCGACCCCATGCCAGGACTCGCGTTCTCCCTGGGGACCGACCGCGTCGACCACGGCCTGCCTGACGATGCGGTGCAGGAGTACGACGACGACGGGCGGACCCGCTACCGGCTCAGGGACGGTCTTACCGGGACCGGCGCCGTCGAGCAGTACGCGCATCCAGGTCCGGACGGCGTGCACCTCCTCCAGCTCGGCAAGGCCAGGGGGCCGCGGTGGAACAACACTCGCCAGCACTTCGCCTTCCAACACGTGCTCGACGACCTTCCCGGGGACGGCTGGAGCATCGTCGGGGACCTGCCGGGCGGCACCCGGCAGCCCTTCATGACCTGGGGACGGTACGCCGAGACGTTCCTGGTCGTCGTCGAGCCCACGGCGGCCTCGATCCTCACCGGCCGTCGCCTGGCCCGTCTGGCTGCGATGGACGGAGCGCCACGTGTCGTCGCCGTGGTGAACCGGGTGCGGAAGCCGGGGGACGTCGACGACGTGGCGGCGCGGACCGGTCTGCCCGTCGTGGGTGCTGTTCCCTTCGACCCTGCGATGGCTGCGGCTGACCGGCTGGGACGCGCCCCGCTCGACTTCGACCCGGAGAGCAGCTCGGTCGGAGCGGTAAGGTCGTTGGTAGATGTCCTGCGGTCGTGAATGGAGTCGTCATGAAGATCGCCGTTGTCGGCAAGGGCGGGTCGGGCAAGACGACCACGTCGGCCGTCCTGGCTCGTGTCATCGCCCGTCAAGGGTGGCCGACGCTCGCCCTCGACTGCGACAGCAACCCCAATCTCGGCATCTCCCTGGGACTGGGTGAGGAGATCACCGAACAGCTGCTCGCCCTGCGCGTTGCCGTGGACGCCGGCAAGGGAGAGCACGCCGCGAGCGCAGACGAGCTGGTGGATCGCTTCGGCGTGGACGCGCCCGACGGCGTGCGCCTGGCCGTCGTCAGTGCGATCGACAATCCCCTGCCTGGATGTCCCTGCTGCGGAGTCTCGCCCGAGCAGATGCTCGAGCAGCTGACCAGTCCACATCGTGTGGTCGTCGCCGACTTCGAGGCGGGGTTGGGCACAGTGCTGCGACTGGACGGACGCCCGGTGGACGTCGTGGTGGTGGTCGTGGAGCCGACTGCGAGGTCGTTGGAGGTCGGCCGTCGAGCCGCGGACCTGGTCCGCGAGAGCCAGCTCGGCCGCCTCGTGCTCACCGGCAACCGGGTCCGTGACGACGATGACGTGGCACGCATCGCCTCGATGTTCCCAGATCTTCAGCCTGTGCTGGTCCCTGACGACCAGGAGATCGTCGAGGCCGAGAGGCGTGGGGTGGCACCGCTGGACGCCGCCGCAGACTCGCCCGCGGTCAGGGCGTTGGTCGGGCTGGCCGAGGGCCTGCTTGGTCCCGCGCCGCGAGACGGCTCCACGCCGCTCCTGACGTCTCTGCCCGGTTAGTTCCTCTCCGCTTGCTCGACTCCGGTTCGACCCAGTCGAGCGTCGACGGCGGCCAGCACGGCGCTCAGGACAGTCTCGACCTCGGCGGAGACAGGTGTCAGACCCACAGAACCGGCTCGGTCGTCATCGGCGATTCGATCGTCGTGGGGCAGCACTCCGGCCAGCTCGATGCCCTCGGCGGCCAAAGCGCTGATGAAGAAATCGACGTCCTGGGCCGTCCGGGCCTTGTTGCCGACTGCCAGAACGTGCGCGATTCCTAGGTCCTGGGCCAGGGCGACAGAGCGCACGGCGGTGAGGACCGACTTGCGCGTGGGTTCACAGACCACGAGGAGAACGTCGGCGTAGGCGAGTGTGCCACCTGACCGGCTCAGGTGTTCCAAGCCGGCCTCCATGTCAACGAGTGTCACGTCGACGTCAGCTAGGGCGTCCCCCAGGAGACTGCGCACGGTGGCGTGTCCGCTGCACGTGCACCCCGCACCGGCCTCGGAGACGCGGATCGCTGACAACAACGTCGGACCGGCAGGCGTCGGGCGACCGAAGTCGTTAATCAACTCGTCTGCAGACGGTCCCCCACCCGAACCGACCAAGGCCGCCCGTGGCAACACCGGCACGGCCTCGGTGTCGGTCAGCGACAACCCCAGCGACAACCCTAGGTTGGGGCTCGAATCGGTGTCGATGGCCACGACCCGGCTGCCGCGGTCGTTGTAGTAACGAGCGAGAAGGCCCGCCGTGGTGGTCTTTCCCACGCCACCTTTGCCCACGACTCCCAGCTTCAACCCGGTGGAGACTTCCGCAGTCTTCATGTCCGCTCCGTTCGACGTTGGGGATGATGGTACTAGCGCGACACACCTACCGCGGGGCACACTGGCGTTGTTGCGTGCACCGCCCGCACTCACAGAAAGGCGTGGACAATGGCTGTT
>JBPCND010000111.1:0-3143 GCA_051001655.1 Nocardioides sp.
ACGGGTGGCCCGGGCTACGGGTACGGCGTCGAGAACACACCCGACGACGGGTCCTACCCGCGCGGAACCCTGGCGATGGCCCGGACCCAGGACCCGGACAGCAACGGCAGCCAGTTCTTCATCGTCTACGAGGAGAGCAAGATTCCGGACCCGACCGGCTACTCGATCTTCGGCACCGTCGTGGACGGGATGGACATCGTTGACCGGATCGCCGAGCAGGGCACGGGACCCGACGGAACCGCTCCCGCACAGCCGATCAGCATCCTCGACATCCAGGTCGAGAAGGCCGCCTGACCGTCGACTGTGGACCGCGGACCGCGGGCTGCGGGGCTGCGGGGCTGCGGACTGCGGGCTGCGGACTGCGGACTGCGGACTGCGGACGTGCGGGGAGACCGGGTCAGAGCTGGCCGACCACGACGTCGATACGGGTGCCGGCGCGGCCGGGTGGTCCGACCTCGACGGTCCAGCCCAGCGCCGTCAGGTGCTCGGCGAACCGGTGCGGTGTGCGCGGCGCCGTACCCTCCTCCAGCAGCGCGCGGACGATGCGGCCCTTCGTCGCCTTGTTGAAGTGCGAGACCACCAAGCGGGTGTCGTCCACCTCGTGTAGGACCCGCAGTGTGGCGACCCGCTTCGCGAGATCGGCGCCGGGCCGCCAGAACGGGGTGTACGTCGACGAGCGGAGGTCGACGACGAGGCCGCTGCCGGCCGCCTCCCGCACGGCCGCGTCGAGGTGCCGGCTCCAGAAGGTTGCCACCGGCCCCACGCCGGGAAGCGCCACGTCGCCGGACAGCCGGTAGGCCGGGATCCGGTCCGAGGGCCGCACCAGGCCGAACAGGCTCGAGGTGATCGCGAGCCACGAGGTCGCGCGGCGGCTGTCCGGACCTGTCAGCGTCGCCAGGTCGAGTGCCTCATAGAGGACGCCTGAGTAGATCCGCTCGGCTCGCGCCGTGGGTGCCTCGCGCAGCCGCGCGTTCCGCGCCACCTCGTGATGCTGGGTGACGCCGAGCCCCAAGGTGCGAGCCGCCACCACAGCTTCGTCGGATTGGCACAGCGCGACAAGCGCGGCGAGAACCTTCGACCGGGGTGCTGCCAGCGCTGGCATCGTGAGCCGAGAAAGGTCGAGCTGGCTGCCGCGCCGCGGAGGGGTCTTGCCCTCGGACGGCGGGAGCAGGATCAGCACGGCGCTCACCCTATGCTGGCCCGAGTCGAGGATTCAGAGGGGTGATCGCGGGTGCCGAGACGAGTGGTGAAGGTCGTGCGCACGGACGGGGACTCGTTGACCCGGGGAATGGCGGCCCTTCAGGACGAGCTCGGTGTCACGTCGGAGTTCCCGGCCGAGGTGCAGCGGGCCGCCGACGAGGCCGCGCACAATCCCCGGCTTCCGGAGCTGGATCGCACCGACATCGAGCTCGTGACGATCGACCCGCCTGGTGCGACCGACCTCGACCAGGCGTTGCACATCGAGCGCGACGGGGCCGGCTACCTGGTGCACTACGCCATCGCCGACGTCGCCGCGTTCGTCACGCCCGGCGACCCGGTTGACGTGGAGGCGCACCGGCGGGGGGAGACGTTGTACGGCGCCGGCTCGCGCGTCCCTTTGCACCCGCCGGTCCTCTCCGAAGGTGCGGCGTCGCTGCTCGAGGGGCAGGTCCGGCCGGCGCTGCTGTGGTCGATCAAGCTCGACCAGACCGGTGAGGGCGCTGACGTCGACGTCCGTCGCGCGCTCGTGCGAAGCCGCGCCCAGCTCGACTACGAGACCGTCCAGCGGCAGGTCGACGACGGCACGGCCGGTGAGTCCCTGGGGCTGCTCCGGGAGATCGGGATGCTGCGCAAGAAGCGCGAGGCGGCCCGTGGTGGAGTGTCGTTGCCGCTGCCCGAGCAGGACGTCGACATCGACGGCGATCGGTGGTCCCTGAAGTTCCGCAGCATGATCCCGGCCGAGGAGTGGAACGCGCAGATCTCGCTGCTGACCGGCATGGCGGCAGCCTCGCTGATGGTCTACGCCCGGGTCGGACTGTTGCGGACGCTGCCGCCCCCGGACCCGGCCGACGTCCAGCGGCTCCACCGCACCGCGAAGGCGCTGCGGATCGAGTGGCCGGCCGAGCAACTCTACCCCGACTTTATCCGGGCCCTGGATCCGACCCTCCCCCACCATGCGGCGATGGTGCTGGCCTGCACGCGGCTGCTGCGGGGATCGGGCTACATCGGCTTCGACGGTGAGGTCCCGGCCCAGCCCGAGCACTCCGCCCTGGCCTCGGAGTACGCCCACGTCACCGCGCCACTACGGCGCCTGGCCGACCGGTATGCCGGCGAGGTCTGCGTGGCGCTCTGCGCCGGCGAGGAGGTCCCGGGCTGGGTCCTCGAGCAGCTGCACGACCTCCCGATGACCATGCAGGAGGCGTCGCGCAGGGCGAACGCCTACGAGAACGCCGTGCTGAACCTCGTCGAGGCCACCGTGCTGAAGGACCAGGTCGACTCAGTGTTCGCCGGGGTGGTCGTCGCGGTCGACCACGACGACAAGAAGAAGGGCGACGTGGTCGTCGAGGAGCCGGCCATCGAGGCGTCGGTCACCGCGACACAGGCGTTGCCACTCGGGTCCGAGGTGCAGGTGCGGCTCGTCGAGGCAGACCCCGAGCGTCGTACCGTCCGCTTCGAGCTCGCCTGACCCCGATTCGTCTGCTGGTTATGGGGGTTTTCACGAATGCAGATCGCAGACGAATCGGGGTTAGACTGCTCGGTGGATGAGCTGGCCGGGCGACCGCGTGGAGGAGACTCCCCGAGGAAGGTCCGGGCTCCACAGGGCGAGGTGGTGGGCAACACCCACCCGGGGTGACCCGCGGGACAGTGCCACAGAGAACAAACCGCCGTCGTGCTTCGGCGCGTCGGTAAGGGTGAAACGGTGGTGTAAGAGACCACCAGCGTTCTGGGTGACTGGAACGGCTCGGTAAACCCCATCCGGAGCAAGGTCAAGAGGGTGGCTTGCGTGCGACGAGTCGTACGCCGGGCGCCTGCGCGGACGTTCGAGGGCGGCCCGCCCGAGTCCGCGGGTAGACCGCACGAGGCTGTCGGCGACGGCAGCCCTAGATGGATGGTCGCCGACCGTGACGTCGCGAGGCGTGCGGAGACAGAACCCGGCCTACAGG
>JBPCND010000112.1:0-3461 GCA_051001655.1 Nocardioides sp.
GTCCGGGCTCACCCGTCCTGCGGGCGTGGCGGTCGTCGCGGCGGGTCGTGGTGCCAGCGCTGCTCCTGCTCCAGCAGCGGCACCGGGAGGCGGCGCGTGAAGGATTCCCCGACGAGTGGTTCGGGGAGGTTCACAATCACCTGCTGCGTGAAGGACTCCCCAAACCCGCCAGCTGCTCCGACCACCTGCGCCGCGGTCCAGCTGATCCCATTGGCTGGTCCGGGCAGCCCAGCAGGCCCCGGGCGGTCCTGGCCGCGGTGATCGCACCGTTGGGGATGCTGGCCTACCTGGGCTGGGTCGCGATTGAGCGGGGCCACCCGCTCGGCTACTTCCGGATCGCCGACGGATGGGGCAACGGGTTCGACGGCGGGGCCGCGTTCACGATCTGGGTCGTTGCTCTGGTGACCGACCCACCGCACTGGCCGGGTCTGCTGGTCGTGGCCGGCCTGGTCGCCCTGCTCGTGCTCGTGGGCGGCTGTGTCCGGCAAAGGCAGCCGCTGCCGTTGCTCGTCTTCACGGCCGCGCTGGTGGTCCTGACGCTCACCACGTCGGGCTACTTCGGGTCCAAGCCGAGGTACCTCCTTCCGGCCGTCCCGCTGCTGCTTCCGGTCGCGCTCTGGCTCTCCGGACTGCCGCGGGTGGTCCGTTGGGCAATCCTCGCGCTGGCAGCGGTCGGGTCGACCGGCTATGGCACGTTCTGGCTGCTGGGCGACGGGCCGCCGAAACGTAGCCCGGTCGCCGCCGCGCCGCCGTTCGCCAGCCGGCGGCATCGACTGGGGCAACGGCTTGGCTGTCCAGCAGATCGAGTCCGTCCCGTCAGCCACCGATCCCTTTCGTGGCAGACCTGTCCGAAAGCGGTCCTGGCTGAGTAGCATGCCCGACAGACCAGGCCGCCTGCACGGGGCGTCAGTGGGCCGACTGCTGGAGGATCACATGTCCGATGACATCCCTGAGGGCACGATACGAGCCGAGCGCTCCGACCACAGCCCCTTGAACTGGCTGCTCTTGGTGCCGCTGTTCGCCACCTTGATCCCTTTGCTGTACAACCGTGAGTCACCGAGGCTGTTCGACATCCCGTTCTTCTACTGGTACCAGCTCGCAGCGATCTCGATCGGCGTGACCGCGACGCTCATCGTCTACCTGAAGACGAGGCGATGACATGTTCGACAACGTCAACGGTGTCCAGCTGACCGTCTTCACCCTCTTGTTCGTCGCGGTGAGCGTCCTCGGCTTCTTGGCGGCCCGCTGGCGCCGCGCCGACGACCTGGAGCACCTCGATGAGTGGGGTCTCGGCGGCCGCAACTTCGGGTCGTGGGTCACCTGGTTCCTGATCGGTGGAGACCTCTACACGGCGTACACGTTCGTGGCAGTGCCGGCGCTGGTGTTCGGCGCCGGTGCCATTGGCTTCTTCGCAGTCCCCTACACGATCGTGGTCTATCCGATCGTGTTTCTTGTCGTGATCCGGCTGTGGTCGGTCAGCCACGTGCATGGCTTCGTCACCCCGGCCGACTTCGTGCGGGCACGACACGGGTCATCGACGCTCGCCCTGCTTGTCGCGATCACCGGCATCGTGGCGACGATGCCCTACATCGCCTTGCAGCTCGTGGGCATCGAGGCCGTGCTCAAGGCGATGGGCGTGACCGGCCATGTGCCCATCATCGTGGCCTTCGCCATCCTTGCGGCCTACACCTACAACTCAGGGCTCCGGGCGCCGGCGCTGATAGCGTTCGTGAAGGACGCGCTGATCTATGTCGTCATCATCGTCGCGGTCATCGTCATCCCCTACAAGCTCGGCGGCTGGGACGCCATCTTCGGAGCCGCCGAGGCCAAGTTCGCCGCCTCGCCGAACCCCGCCGACGGTGTCCTGCTCGGCGGACCGGCGCAGCTCCAGTACGCGACGCTCGCCTTCGGCTCTGCCCTCGCGTTGTTCCTCTACCCCCACTCGATCACTGCCGTGCTCGCGTCTCGCGACCGCAACGTGATCAAGCGCAACATGGCGGCACTGCCGGCATACAGCCTTATCCTCGGTCTGCTGGCGCTTCTGGGCTACATGGCCATCAAGGCGGAGATCGTCCCGATCGGCGCCGACGCGGCCGCCGGTCTGCCTGGCGACAGCAACACGATCGTGCCGCTCCTGTTCGACCAGATGTTCCCGAGCTGGTTCGCTGGCGTCGCCATGGCCGCCATCGGCATCGGAGCACTGGTGCCCGCAGCGATCATGTCGATCGCGGCCGCCAACCTGTGGACCCGCAACATCTACGTGGAGTACATCAACAAGGACGCCACCCCCAAGCAGGAGGCGAAGAGCAGCAAGCTCGCCTCGCTGGTCGTGAAGGCCGGTGCGCTGGTGGCGATCATCGCCCTCGATCCGGAGTTCTCCATCGACCTCCAGCTCATCGGCGGCATCATCATCTTGCAGACGCTGCCGGCGGTCGCGCTCGGTCTCTACACGCGCTGGTTCCATCGGTGGGCACTCATCGCGGGCTGGGCGGCCGGCATGGTCGTCGGCTTCTGGGCCACCTACCAGATCGAGCAGAGGATCTTCACCTCAGCCACCGAGTTCACGGTCAAGAAGGAGCACTTCGGTGGCTCGGCGTTCCCGCTCGCGAACCTCGGGTTCGACACCGACAAGCTCATCTATGCGGGTTTCCTCGCCATCATCGTCAACGTGGTGGTGTGCGTGATCGCGACCTTCCTCTTCCGTGCGCTGAAGCTGGCCGACGGGGTCGACATCACCAAGACGTCCGAGTACTTCGCGGATCGGGACGACCCCCGGGTGCGGGACCTGCCTGAGGTCGTGCAGTAAGCGGCGCGCACCACCAGGCTCCGGGCCCGGCAGGGTCACAGCCCGGCGGCTCCGGCCAGGTCCGTCCGGATCGCGTCGAGTCTCCCCGCCGCGGCGATGCGAGCCGCGTCCACGGCACCGTCCGCGGCAGCCCCCACAGCGTCGCGCCCTCCCTCGACGGGCACGACCACCTCGAGGTAGCACTTGATCTTCGGCTCCGTGCCCGAGGGGCGTACGACGACCCGGGCCCGGTCGGCGAGGCGGAACCGCAGCCCGTCGGTCGGGGGCAGGTCGTCCGAGCCTTCGGCGAGGTCGTCGACTCCCTCGACGGCGAGCCCGCCGAGACTCCTCGGAGGGGTGCCGCGCAGGCGTTGCATGGTGGCCGGGATCCGGTCCAGGTCACTCATCCGCACGCTGAGCTGGTCCGTCGCGAAGAGGCCGTGCTCCCGTGCGATCCGGTCCAGGCTGTCGCGCAGGCCGAGTCCCCGGGCCTTGAGTCCTGCGGCCATCTCGCAGATCAGCAGCAGGGCGGACACACCGTCCTTGTCGCGCACGTGGTCCGGGTCCACGCAGTAGCCGAGTGCCTCCTCGTAGCCGAACGCCAGGCCTTCGACCCGGCCGATCCACTTGAAGCCGGTCAGGGTCTCCGTGTGCGGCTGACCGGCGGCCTCCGCGA
>JBPCND010000113.1:0-4249 GCA_051001655.1 Nocardioides sp.
CCGGCGCGCAAGCACCCGTCCAACTGACGCCTGCCACCACCGACGAGAATCAGGCAGCTGACTGGTTCGGTCGCTTCGAGGGTGCCGATCTCGACGGGGTGGTGGCGAAGCCGCTCGTGGCGCCGTACCAACCTTCGAAGCGCACGATGCTGAAGATCAAGCACGAGCGCACCGCCGACGTGGTGCTCGCCGGCTACCGGCTGCACAAGACATCCAAGCCTGAAGAGCCCCTGCTGGGCTCGCTGTTGCTCGGCCTCTACGACGGCGACGGCAGGCTCCAGCATGTCGGGGTCTCGGCCGCCTTCCCCGTCGCCAGACGCGCCGAGCTGATCGCGGAGCTGGAGCCGCTGGTCGTCGGCCCTGCAGACCACCCGTGGGCCGAGTGGGCGGCGGCCGAGGGAGCCAGCGGCCGGATGCCCGGAGCCCAGTCCCGGTGGAACGCCGGCAAGGATCTGTCCTGGGTGCCCCTCGACCCCGTCCTCGTGGCCGAGGTCGGATACGACCACATGGAGGGGACCCGCTTTCGGCATACGACCCAGTTCAAGCGGTGGCGGCCGGACCGAAGCCCCGAGTCATGCACCTACGAGCAGCTGGAGGAGCCGGTCGGCTACGACCTCGACGACATCCTGCGCTGACACGGGGGTCAATGTGCCCGGACGGTTGGTAGGGAGGTCGTGACGGGAGCATGATGGCCCTATCAGGTGAGGGCTGGGGTGCCCTCGGAGGAGTGCTGCCATGTACCACGTGATCGTCCTGGCCGAACAGGCCCTGACCCCCGGCGACGCCGCGGAGGTCGCATCTCTGCACGAAGCCATCGAAGAGCCGCTGCACTACCACGTGCTCATCCCGTGCGAGAACGCCCAGCTGAGGGTGGAGACCGCCCTCGGTGCGCTGGCGGCGAGCGAGGTCCTCGCGGCACCACCGGTCGTCAGCGACCATCTCGACGCCAAGCAGGCGCAGGACGCGATCAACCGGCATGCGGACAATGCCGTCACGGTCAGCACCGCCGCCTTGGAGGCGACCGGCCGATCGGCCACCGGACAGTTCAGCCCGGACGACCCGATCGACCTGCTCGAACGCGTGGCGAAGGATCGGCGGGCCTCCGAGGTCATCGTGATGACCCGCCCGCACGTCGTCGCCGAGCTGTTCCACGTCGACTGGACGTCCAAGGCGCGACGAAGGCTCGGCGTCCCCGTCCTGCACCTCGTCGAGCACGAGCCGCTCGACGGCGAGGCTGGCGCGGGGCAAGGCATCACCGGGATGTAGCCCGGCTCCGAGAGCCGTAGGAGGGAAACCGTGGACTTCACTGAGCTCAAGCAACGGCAGGCGGCGATGTGGGGGGCGGCGCCGTTCGAGACGATGGCGGCGACGCTGACGAGCATGTATGCCGTGGTGATCGACTCGGTGGCTGCCGGGTCCGGTGACCGTTGGCTGGACATCGGCTGCGGTACCGGCGACCTGGCGCGGGCCGCCAGCAGCACCGGCGCGGACATCCTCGGTGCCGACCTGTCACCTGCCCTTGTCGAGACCGCCCGGCGGCTGTCCGAGGGACTAGAGATCAGGTTCGAGGTGGCCGACTGCGAGGCGCTGCCCTACGGCGATGCGTCGTTCGACATCGTCACGTCGTCGGTCGGCGCCATCTTCGCGCCCGACCACCAAGCGGTTGCCCGCGAGCTCGCCCGGGTGACCAAGCCGGGCGGACGGCTTGCCTGACGGCCTGGACCCGTGACAGCCAGGTGTCCAGCTTCTTCGACGTGCTGGCGACGTACGCCCCGCCACCGCCTCCCGGCGCGGGCGACTCGATGGAGTGGGGCGACGAGGACTACGTCCGCAAGCTCCTGGCGCCGAGCTTCGAGCTGACGGTCACACGTCACAACGCGCCGTGGCGGACGGACTCCGCGGAGCGGATGCTCGACGAGATGGCAGCGGGGCTCGGGCCGCTCAAGACGCTGCTGGAGATGCTTCCCCAGGACCGGGCCGCGTCTTTGCGGCGTGACCTGGTTGAGGAGTTCGACCACTACCGCACGGGCGACACCGAAGTCACCGTCGACCGGCTCTACCACCTCGTCGCAGGCATCCGCCGCTGACCGCCGTACACAGCCGTGCACGCTGCGTAGCCTCGTGGGTCGCGGCTCGTTATAGAGTCATGAAGACATCCGCTAAGGGTTGCCCGCTGGGAAAGGGAACGGCTCGCCGTTCCATGACGCTGATTGTGGCAATGGCGTGCGTGGCAACCCTCATCGGGACATCTCGGTCGGTGTAGGCTGCCGAGCCGGCGGCACCTGCGCCGAACCCGTTCTTCGGCACCTGGTCCGACGGGCTCAGCATGGACCCCGCCGTCTCCAAGCGAGAACTCGACCGCCAGAAGTCGGCGGGCGTGGGCCTGATCCGTCAGTACGTCTGGTGGGACCGGATCGAGAGATCGGAGCGCGTCTACGACTGGTCGCGGATGGACCAGCTCGTCAACGACGTCTCGAGGCGCGGAATGCAGATCCTGCCGACGTTGCTCTACCCGCCCGAGTTCTACAAGTCCGAGCCGGCCGGGTATGCCGGGCCCCCGTACCCCCCCACAGACCCCCAGACCATGGCGGACTTCGCGACCGTGATGGTGGACCGCTACGGAACAGGGGGCACCTTCTGGACGGGCAACGTCTGGTGTAAACCCGCGCTCCCGGGGTTGCCGCCCATGTGCCCCGAGACCCATACGCCCATCACCTACTGGGAAGTCTGGAACGAGCCTGACTACCCGTCCTGGTGGAAGGGCGTGCCCAACGCTGCTGAGTACTTCCAGCTGCTCAAGACCGTCGCCCCGGCGATCAGGGCAGCCGACCCTGCGGCCAAGGTCGTCCTTGGGGCGTTGACGAACGCCGGTGGCGGCACGACAGGCGGTTACCTCGAGCAGCTCTACGACTTGGGCGCCAAGGACTACTTCGACGTTCTCAGCCTGAACCCGTACGCCCGCGACGTCGGCGCGATGGTCGCCTACGTCCGCGGGGAGCGCGCGGTCGCCACCAGGCACGGGGACGCGGACAAGCCGATATACATCACCGAGTACGGCTGGGCCACGGGCGGAGTCTCGTCGTTCATCGTCACCACACAGCAGTGCCAGGCGGCGCTGCTCTACGCCGCGACCATGCGCCTGTGGGACCTGCGCCTCGAGCTAAAGATCCATGCGGTGGCGCAGTTCCAGTGGCACGACGTGCCGACGACGACCACGTCATGGCCGCACTATGCCGGCGTCATAGACGCCAACGACGAGGCCAAACCGTCTTTCGCCGCCTACAAGGCTGCCGTCGCAGGGGAGCCTGCCCCTCCGGGTATGACGTTGGAGGCATGTCCCGAGGACCGGCGCTCCCTCGACGGCAGGCTGCAGCTGCTGACCGTCACCAAGAGTGGCTCCGGAAGCGGTGACGTGAGCAGCGCCCCGAAGGGCGTGCGCTGCGGCGAGGAGAATGACTGCTCGCAGGAGTTCCCGCCGGGCACAGTCGTGACCTTGACGGCGACACCCGAGGTCGGGTCGGCCTTCACAGGATGGACCGGCGCAACATGCTCGGGCACCACTTGCACCGTGACGACGGATACCGCCATGGACATCGGCGCGAGCTTCGCCGTGGTCGCGACACCCGGGACCTACCAGCAAGGCAAGCCACCCCTCGCCTACACAGGTGTCTGGAAGGTCTCGCCGGACAGCGAGGACTCCGGCGGTTCCTCGAAGGTCGCTACCACCGGGCCGGCGTCGGTCCACATGGTGTTCGAAGGCAAAGGCGTGAGCTGGGTGAGCCGCAAGACCCCGACCAGCGGCATCAGCCGCGTCTTGGTCGACGGCCTCCAGGTCGCCACTGTCGACGGGTACTCGTCGAGCGTCCGCCATCAGAGAACGGTGTTCGACTCCGGGACTCTTGAGCCGGGTCAGCACTCGATCCGGGTCAAGTACACCGGGCAGAAACGAGCCGCAGCGAAGGACGACAAGGTCATCATCGACGCCTTCGTCGTGAGGTAGCAAAGGTCGTTGATGGACGAGGATCCTGCCCTCGCCTGAGGTCAGGCCCCGTCGGTCGTCACACGGCGCTTTCGCGACGGCTGGACCCGCATCGGCTCGCCCGGCATCTTGGGGTACTCCGGCGGGTAGGGCATGTCGCCGGCGCCCTGCTCCTCGTCGCGCGCGTACATGGTCAGGAGCTCCTCGAGGGAGAAGTGCTGCCCGTCGATGCCGGCCATCGGGTCGCCCTGGGCGGCCAGCCGCTCGGGC
>JBPCND010000114.1:0-9495 GCA_051001655.1 Nocardioides sp.
GGCGGCCGGACCGCCGAGCCCGACCCAGACGGCGACTGAGTACGCCGGGCGAGGCGTCGCCTGCGGTGATGTCGTGAGCCAGCTGTCTCAGGTCCCGTCCCGCGACCGCGAGCTCCTCGGCGTCGACCGGGTCGAGGACCGGGGCCTCGCGCACGAGCACCTTGTCGGTGAGGTCGAAGACAGCACCTTCGGGCAGGACGTGGAGCACCACTCCAGAGGCGAGGAGCGGCGCTGTACGACGTGCCTCGTGCGCGTTCGAGACGACACCGCGACCGTCGAAGATCGTCACGACGCCGCGGCCGACGACCCGCAGCATCGTGTGGGAGTCCCGCTCGGTGACGACTGCGGCGGTGTCCTCGTCCACCCCGATGCCGAGCAGGCCCGGGCTCTGCGCCACCAGCATCAGCAGCCGGCCGTAGCGGTTGCGCTGACCGAAGTGCTGGTCGATGACGACGTCGTGGATCAGGCCGAGGCCGGCGGCCAGCTGCGTCATCCGCTGTCTGGGGGTGGACCCACCGTTCCCGAAGGCCACCATGTGCGAGGACTGGATGCTGGCACCCGCGCTCGTGCCGGCGACGACCACCCCTCGCCTGTGCGCGGCCTTGATCGCCTCGCCGAAAGCCGTTGCGTTGACGATGGCCGAGAGCTTGGGCTGGTTGCCGCCGGTGATGAAGATCCCGGTGACGTCATCGAGCCGGGCGACCAGGTCAGGGTCCTCGGCGTCCTCCCGGCTCTCGGGACGGGCCGAGACGACCTCGCGGGCGCCGAGTCGGCGGAACAGGGCGTCGTAGACGTCGATGATCTCGGGACCGAGGGACTAGGCCGTCGGGACGACCGCGATCTTGGCCTGCGGACCACCGGCGAGTGCGACGAACTCGGTGAGCACCGTGCGACGTCCCAGCTTGTCCTCGGCGCCTCCGATGGCCATCAGAGGTCCCGGGGACGTCATGCGCGCAGAGCCCGGTGTGCCGACGGAAGAGTCGCGTGGTTCTGGCTCATTCGGCATGCGCGGCAGCCTAAGGGGTGAAAGAGTCGAGGCGTGACCGACCGTCGACGCCTGATTGTGATGCGGCACGCGAAGGCCGAGCCGTTCGCACCGTCGGACCACGGTCGAGCGTTGACAGAGCGGGGAGTCGCCGACGCGGCCGAGGCGGGAGCTCATCTGTCGCGGACCGGCGTGGTCCCGGACCACGCCGTCGTGTCCACCGCAGAACGCACCCGGATGACCTGGGCGGCCGTGCGGACAAGCGCCTCGTCCACCGCAACCGAGAGCTTCGCTGCTGTGGCCTTCCACGGAAACGCGGAGGCAGCGTTGGAGACACTTCGGCAGCTTCCGGAGACGGTACGCACGGCGATCTGGATCGGCCACAACCCGACGGCGTCAGAGCTGTGCCACCTGCTCGACGACGGGGCCGGCGACCCGGAGGCCATCAGCGGGCTGCTCAGTGGTTTTCCCACCGGCGCCCTGGCGGTCTTCGAGGTCGACGTGGCCTGGAGGGACCTCGGTCACGAGGACGGTCGTGTGGTCGACTTCTACGTCGCCCGCTCCTGACACATGCTCACAGCGCCGTCACAGGGGCGGAGCCGGCGTCACCAGCCCTGCCTCCTCGTCAGCTGCCTCGACCTCCTCGCGGCTGATCCCGAGGAGATAGATGATCGCGTCCAGGTAGGGCACGTTGACGGTGGTGTCGGCGGCCTGCTGGAGGACCGGCTGGGCGTTGAAGGCGATCCCGAGTCCGGCGGCTGCCAGCATGTCGAGGTCGTTGGCGCCGTCCCCGATGGCGATCGTGGCGCTCGGGGCTACCCCCGCCTCCTGGGCGAACCGGCGTAGCGCAGCGGCCTTGCCGGCCCGGTCCACCACGGGTCCCACGATGCGACCGGTGAGCCTCCCGTCCACGACTTCGAGCTCGTTGGACGCGGCAAAGTCGATGCCGAGATCCTCCGCGATCCGGTCGGTGATCTGGCTGAAGCCGCCCGACACGATCGCGAAGCGGTAACCCAGCCGGCCCAGGACGCGGACCATGGTACGGGCGCCGGGCGCGAGCTCGATGTGGTCGTACACATCGTCCAAGGCGGACGCGTCGAGGCCCGCCAACAACGCGACACGTTCGTGCAGGGACTCCTCGAAGTCGAGCTCGCCCCTCATCGCCGCCTCGGTGACCCTGGCCACGTCGTCGAGGCAGCCGGCCCGGTCGGCGAGCATCTCGATCACCTCGCCCCGGACGAGCGTGGAGTCGACGTCCATCACGATGAGCCGGACGCCGTGCCGCAGCAGGGAAGCGGGCTGGACGGCGATGTCGACGCCCTGGACCGCCGCCTCCTCGGCCAGCACCAGCCGTAGCCGGTCGGGGTCGCCCCCTGAGACGTGCATGTCGATCGCGGTGACCGGATAGCGCGCCATCCGTTCGATCCGGT
The DNA here is from genome assembly GCA_051001655.1 of Nocardioides sp. GTDB lineage: Bacteria > Actinomycetota > Actinomycetes > Propionibacteriales > Nocardioidaceae > Nocardioides_B. Next base: position 2,416 of record JBPCND010000114.1, read on the forward strand.
CGATGTTGGCGCCCATGTCCGCGACCCGTCCGGCGACGGCGGCCACCGCAGCGGGCCGCAGCGGCATCCCGAGAACGGTCACATGGCTGCGGCCGCTCCTGCGCGTGGGATTGTCACCGCTTCCCCGGTCGACCTCGACCTGCATGTCGAGCTCGAGGGCGACCCGCTCCATCGCGGTGCGCAGTGCCTTCCAGTCACGCGGGACGGTCACGAGCACACCCAGGACCAGGCGGCGCCGGAGCACGATCTGCTCGATGTCGAGCACCTCCACCCCGAAGGCCGCGACCGTGGAGAAGATGGCCGAGGTAACGCCGGGGCGGTCCGTGCCGGTGAGGGTGATCAGGACGGTGCCGGGCACGTCGTCGGTGTGGTCGGGACTCATGACACGGGTGAGGCTATCCCTGCCAGGGGTAGGCGCAGGCCGCGACCAGGCCGCGTCTCGCAGCCCGGTCGAGGGGGAGCAGAGCATCCCTGCGGGAATCGGCCTCGCGGGCGGTGACGCTGCCGCCGTCGTCCTCCATCGCGAGCTCGACGATGGTGCGGCAGCGCGTGGACAGGGCGGCCAGGCGTACGGCGCGCGGAGCCATCGCCTGCGGGAAGACCAGGTCGACCTGCCGTCGGAGGTCCATCAGCGCGTCGGCCACCTCGGGCCGCCACCGGGCGACGTCGAGGTCTGCCAACAGGTCGGCGGTGCCCCGTAGAGCCTGGTGCAGGCCCGTGTCGGCCTCACCCGGGTCGGGGACCTGGCCCGCGGCATGGGACGGATGGCAGGTCCACTGCACGCCGGCACCCACCGGATGCGGGACCAGACCGAGGCCGGCGCCGTCCACGACGACTCCTTCCCCGGCGTCGAGGACGGCGCTGTTGAAGCCGGCTGGGCCGGACAGACCGAGCGGGTCGCCGGGCACCGGCAGGGCCAGCGCGGCGCGGGTACCGCCTTCGGTGCGCAGCAGGCCAAGGGCCAGGATCAACGGGACCGGCTCGGCCCGTCCCGGCAGACCGACCACGTCATGGGCGGCACCGTCCCCGACGACCGCGTCACGGGCCTCGTCGAGGCTCGCGCGGTCGTCCACCCAGGCGGTGAACCACAACGCGAGCCGAGCGGACAGTGGCAGCTGTGCGGACACGCGACGAGGCTACGTCGTCCCGGCCGGTCGTCGTCGCCGGCCGGGTGGACTGGCGTAGGTTTGGCACCGCCCAGTAGCGGAGAACCACACCCCGAGGAAGCCATGGACCCCGTTCTCGAGCTTGCCGACGTCTCGGTGCGGCGTGGCCAGTCCACCCTGATCGAGGGCATCGACTGGACGGTGGAGGAGGACGAGCGCTGGGTGATCCTCGGCCCGAACGGTGCGGGCAAGACCACCCTGCTGCAGGTGGCTGCCGCCCAGATCCACCCGACGTCGGGGGTCGTCGGCATCCTTGGTGAGGTGCTCGGCACCACCGACGTCTTCGAGCTCCGGCCCCGGATCGGCCTCACCAGCGCTGCGCTGGCCGAGCGGATCCCTCGAGACGAGCGGGTGCACGACGTGGTCGTGTCGGCGTCGTACGCCGTGATCGGCCGGTGGCGGGAGAGCTATGACGAGCCGGACCATCACCGTGCGCACGAGCTGCTCACCGAGATGGGTGCCGCCCATCTGGCCGAGCGGACGTTCGGCACTCTCAGCGAAGGGGAGCGCAAGCGGGTCCAGATCGCCCGCGCGCTGATGACCGACCCCGAGCTGCTGCTGCTCGACGAACCGGCGGCCGGCCTCGACCTCGGTGGCCGGGAGGACCTGGTCTCCACGCTGTCCGTGCTCGCCATGGACGAGATGTCGCCGGCCACCGTGCTCGTCTCGCACCATGTCGAGGAGGTCCCGCCCGGATTCACGCATGTGCTGCTGATGCGTGCGGGGCGGGTGGTCGCGGGTGGTCCGCTGGAGCACGTGATGACCGAGGAGGCCGTGTCAGCCACCTTCGGCATGCCGTTGCGACTGACCCACGACGACGGGCGCTGGGCGGCGCGTCGTCGTCCGACGCACCGCACCGGATAACCCGGATAGGGTGCAGTCATGGATTGGTTCAGCGAGCACATGTGGCAGACCTGGACGGGTCTCGCCTTGGTGCTGGCCGTCGCGGAGATGTTCAGTCTGGACCTGTTCTTGTTGATGCTGGCGGTCGGTGCCGGGGTGGGCGTGCTCACCGCGCTGCTCGGCCTGCCGATCGTCGTCCAGGTCCTCGCCGTCCTCAGCACATCGGTCGCCATGCTCGCCCTCGTCCGGCCCAACATCGTCAAGCGCCTGCACTCCGGGCCCGAGCTGACCCTGGGGCACGACGCGCTCGTCGGCAAGCAGGGGGTGGCTGTCTCGGAGATCACCGCTGACGGTGGACAGGTCCGGATCAGCGGCGAGCTGTGGTCCGCCCGTGCCTACGACGAGACCACGGTGATCCCCGAAGGCGCTCGCGTCGACATCTTCCAGATCAAGGGCGCCACCGCCTTGGTCCATATGATCCCGCAGATCGACCCCCCGCAGATCGACTCCGAGAAGTAGAACGAGAGGGGACACCGTGCCCGTAGCCCTGGTCCTGTTCATCCTGTTGGCGATCTTTGCTGTCCTCGTGCTCGCCAAGACCGTCCGGATCGTCCCACAGGCACGAGCCGGCATCGTCGAGCGCTTCGGCAAATTCAAGGCGACCCTGCCGGCCGGCCTGAACGTCGTCGTACCGTTCATGGACAAGCTGCGCTACATGATCGACCTGCGCGAGCAGGTGGTGTCGTTCCCGCCCCAGCCGGTGATCACCGAGGACAACCTCGTGGTCTCGATCGACACAGTGATCTACTTCCAGGTCACCGACCCGGTGGCGGCGACCTACGAGATCGCCAACTACATCCAGGCCGTCGAGCAGCTCACGATGACCACGCTGCGCAACATCGTCGGCGGCATGGACCTCGAGGAGACCCTGACCAGCCGCGACGCGATCAACAGCCGGCTGCGCGGGGTCCTCGACGAGGCCACCGGCAAGTGGGGCATCCGGGTCAACCGGGTGGAGCTGAAGGGGATCGACCCGCCGCCCTCCATCAAGGACTCGATGGAGAAACAGATGCGGGCGGACCGGGAGAAGCGTGCGGTGATCCTGACCGCGGAGGGCCAGCGGCAGGCCGCGATCCTCACCGCGGAAGGCTCCAAGCAGTCCGCGATCCTCAACGCCGAGGGCGACCGGGAGTCGCTGATCCTGCGTGCGCAGGCGGACCGCGAGTCCAAGATCCTGATGGCCCAGGGCGAGGGACAGGCGATCCAGACCGTGTTCCAGGCGATCCACGACGGCCGGCCCGACCAGTCCCTGCTGGCCTACCAGTACCTCCAGATGATGCCCCAGATCGTGAAGGGTGACGCCAACAAGGTGTGGATCGTGCCGAGCGAGATCGGCCGGGCCCTGGAGGGGCTCGGTTCGACGATGAACAGCATGCGCGGGATCCCCGACGAGGTGGACGGGCCACGCACCCGGATCGACATGGGGACGGTCGCGCCGGAGATGGCCGGTCGTCAGGCCAACGAGAGCGTGCAGCGGGCCCACGACGAGGTGGCTGCGGCGATCGCGGCCGCGGAGCAGTCCCGGCCGGAGGGCTCCACCCGGTCGGAGGGCTCCCCCGGGGCGGAGGCCTTCAGTGGGGCGGAAGTTCCCCCGACGCCGGCCTCTGACCCGGGCGGCGTCGACGGGGAGCCAGGACAGCCGCCCATCCGGTGACCTGCCTGGGTTCAGGTCTGGCGGGAAGTCCCGTCCGGTGACGGTGTGGGAGATGGCCGCGGTCCTGCTCGCCGGGGTCGCGGCCGGCACGATTAACACAGTCGTCGGGTCCGGCACGCTGATCACCTTCCCGACCCTGCTGGCGATGGGCATACCCCCGGTGACGGCCAACGTGTCCAACAACGTGGGGCTGGTGCCGGGCTCGCTGTCCGGGGCGATCGGCTACCGCAGGGAGCTGTCCGGCCAGCGAGACCGGTTGCTGCGGCTCGGGGCCGCCTCGCTGCTCGGCGGCGCCGCCGGCGCCGTACTCCTGCTCGTGCTGCCGGCAGCGGCGTTCGACGCGATCGTCCCGGTCCTGATCCTGCTCGGGTGCGTGCTCGTGGTCGTGCAGCCCTGGGTCAGCCGCCGGATGGCCGAGCGTGCACAGGCGCGCGGCACGGAGCGTCCTGAGCACGGCGCCGCCTGGGTGTGGCTGCTGGTGATGGCGGCCGGGGTGTACGGCGGCTACTTCGGTGCCGCGCAGGGGGTCCTGCTGATGGCCATCCTCGGACTGGGGCTGCAGGAGTCCCTGCAGCGCAACAACGCCACCAAGAACGTGCTCGCCCTGCTGGTGAACTTCGTGGCCGCGGTGATCTTCCTGTTCATGGCCGACATCGACTGGCGGGCGGCCGGTCTGATCGCGGCGGGAGCGGTGGTGGGCGGCCAGATCGGAGCGTCCGTCGGGCGACGGCTGCCTCCGGCCGCCTTGCGCACGTTCATCGTGGTGGTCGGCCTCGCCGCGGTGGCGCACTTCCTGCTCACCTGAAAACCCGATTCGTCTGTTGCTTCTGGGGGGTTTGGCGGAGGCAGACCGCAGACGAATAGGGGTGGGCGTGATCAGTCCAGCGGGGTGGGCCAGTCGGTGAAGGGAAGCAGCTGATTCAGGCTCGCGGACTCGTTCCTGCCCAGCACGCCCTCGGTCTCGAGGTTGCTCGCATCGACCTGCCGGATGAACTCCCGGCAGCGACCACATGGAGGTAGCACGTACAGACGGTCGGAGTGGTCGCGCCAGACTGCCACGATCTTTGCGATGGCGTACTCGCCGGCGGTGACCATCGCAGAGATCGCTGCGTGTTCTGCACAGAACCCGGTCCCTGAGCCCGTGTCGATGCACACGCCGGAGTAACGGTTGCCACTCCTGGTGACGAGTGTCGAGGCGACGTCACCGAACAGCCGATCACCGACCACGTGCGGATTGAGCATGGTCTGCGCGGTCGAGATGAGGTCGTCGTTGTCCCCCGGCACCGCGACAAACTAACACCTCGACACGAAGCGGGTTGGCGGCGATGCGCCGGTGGTCGTTTCAGTCGGTGAAGGAGTCCTCTCGGAAGCGAACGACGAGGTCGGCCGGTACGTCACCGAGGTCGAGGTCGACCCTGCCGTAGAGCCACAGCAGCAGGTCGGAGGCCGGTGCGGCCAGGACGGGGTCACCGTCCCGGGCGCCTGCCTCCACCCGCACGGACCCGGGGACGGCGCCGTCTCGCACGGTCCAGCTGTCGTCGGTGTCGGTGGCGCGGAGCACGAGCCGCCCGTCGAGCGGTGGAAGAGCCTCCTGTCGGGCGTCGTCCTCGGTCGCGAGAGAGAAGGTGAGGAACTCATCGACAGCGTCCGCCGCGGCAGCGGCGTCGATGACGTGAGCACCTCCGGCTGCGTTCACCGCGTCCCACGCGTGTACGGCGGCCTCCTGCACCTGGTGGCGGGTGATGAACGCGACGTCCTTCTGGTCCGCCCACGTCCAGGCCGGCGCCGCCTGGTCCGCGGCGCCGAGCACCGAGACCAGCCGGGCGGCACCGTCACGGAACGCCGGCAGCAGCTCGTCGTCCGAACCGCGTGCCGGTCGGGTGGCGTCGTCCGGGGGCTCCGGGAGGCTGCCCTCGGCGATGGTGGCCCAGAACCAGTGCACCTCGGTCAGGTGACGGACCAGATCGGCCACGCTCCAGTCGGGACAGTGCTCGACCCGGGCGGTGAGGTTGCCCTCCGCCGCGTCGGCGAACGCTGCGGAGTCGCGTCGGATGCCGTCCAGGGCGTCCTGCGTAGAGATCGTCATGCGGTCAACCTAACGGCTACCGCCGACTATGTGCCGCGCGCAGGTCAGGGGCTCACGACGTACGCGTCGTGCCAACGGGTGATCTCGTCGAAGACCCGGCGGCGCACGTCGCGGCGCGACAGCGTGACGTCGTGCAGCGCCCCCTCGACCTTCACCAACGTCACGTGGTCGGCGAGCCGATGGGCCCATCTGCGGATCTGGAGCACGTCCAAGACGATGTCGGTGCTCGAGCAGGAGTCCTCCCAGAGCTTGGGGTGTCCGGACGCTCCCGAGGTCAGCACCAGCACCGGGACCTTCAGGTCGAGACCGCGGTGCACCCGGGCATGGGCCCGCCGGATCGCGCGGAGCCACCCGGCATAGACCGGCCAGCTCTCGAGTGGCTTCCACGCCAGGTCGAAGGGCCACTCGCCGCGATGTTCCTTGTGCAGGCTGCGTGCGTAGAGACCGGAGACCTCCCGCGGGATGGCCAGGTACGGCCGGCGCGCGCCGATCTGGTCGATCGCCCGGGTGCCGGCCGTGCGCAGCAGCAGGCTGCCCCGCAGGTCGAGCCAGGGGGAGTTCAGCACCATCCCGGCGACAGGCACCCCGCGATCCTCGGCCCACAGCGGCGTGATCAACCCGCCCGTCGAGTGCGCGGAGACAACCACGTGGTCGTGACCGTCACGCTCGGTGATCCGCCGGTAGGCCTCGTCGAGCTCGGTGTAGTAGTCACCGACGTCGGTGGCGAAGTTGGGCGTCTGGTGGGCGAGCAGCGAGCGGCCGTACTTGCGCAGGTCGAGCGCGTAGAAGTCGTAGCCCCGGGCGACCCAGTAGTCCGCGGCGGGGGTCTGGAAGAAGTAGTCGGCGAACCCGTGCACGTGCAGCACCGCCCGGTTCGTTCGCGAGCGGCCACGGCGCCGTACGAGCGTCGCGACCGCCTCGCCCTCGGAGTCATCCGGCAGGGCGATGGTCTGGACGTAGTACGGCTTGCCGAGGACGTCGACCTGCCAATCATCGCGCGTTGCCATGCCGGAAGTGTGGCGCATGGACAGACCCGGGCGGCGCGCCCCCCGCGCCGGGGACGCGCCGCTCCTGCCGGTCCGGGCCCGGCTCAGCCCTCGTTGATCGAGCGGTTCTCGACCGTCTCGGACGGGTCGGCCTCGGTGGGGTGCGGAGCCACGTCGTTGGCGCGGTCGGCGTACACCGCCTCCTCGCTCCGCTTGCCGATCTCGGCGGCGACACTCTTCCAATAGTCGAAGAAGCGCAGAAGGGTCTCATTCGTGACGACGCCA
>JBPCND010000115.1:0-37056 GCA_051001655.1 Nocardioides sp.
GCTCTCGAGCTCCAGGTCCCTGACCAGTGGCCGAGGGGCGGAGGGCAACCAGGTCCCGACCACATGGTCGACCACGTGGACCCGCGGCGGGGCCTCGATCCGGTGGATGCTGTCGAGACTCTCCCAGCTGCCCTCCTGCAGGCCCCTGAACACGGCGAACTCGCGACGCTTGCGTCGTGTCCGTGAGCTGGTCGCGAACGCACTGGGATCCGTCCAGTGGGCGAACTCGTCCTCATCGAGGTGCTTGACCTCGACACACACTCCCGGTGGCAGGTTGTAGTTGGGCACACCCGCGGGGAACCGGAGGAACTCCCATTCGAAAGCCTTCACGTAGGCGTAGTCGGGCAGCACCGCGTGCCCGTAGTGCTCCACGTTGTGCAGTCCCAGGTCGAGGTAGGCGACGCGGTCGCTCTCGACGTAGAGCGGGTGGCGGGGAAGGCGGAGGTTAACCTGCTGACGTCCCACCTGCCAGCTGAAAGCGGACAGGAGCGACTCGCCCTCACCGGTGAGGACCATGTCGCCGTCCCACTTGAGCGCGTAGGCGGTGCGGACGTGCGAAAACGCCCAGTTGTTGAAGTGGGCCAGGCTGTGCACGGAGTCCGGCGGTGTCAGGAGATGCTCGGGTCCGCACCGGCTCAGGAGGAACGGGTAGTCGAGCACCTGGAGCCGGTCCGCACAACCCAGGTCGAAGGCGATCCGCCGCGCGACGTCAGGGGTCCCGTCGACGGACTGGTTGTCCACGAGGATCACTGCGGTGGTGGCCCGAAGAAGCGGTGGCAACGAGCGAGGCAGTGACCGCGCCTCGTCCTTGACCCGCAGCACTGTCGTGACACCGCGCCGGAGCTCGCGCTGCGACCTGCCGAAGGGAATCCGGTCGAACAGGGGCAGATCGCCGCCGTCGGACAGCCGGTGGTCGGCCGAGACATGGGTGTCGGGCACCTGTCAGCTCCCGCTCCGACGGCTGAGCAGGCCGCGCTTGCGTGCTTCTGGACGGGGTTCGGGCCGCTCCACAGCAGGGCTGGTGGGTGAGAGATCGGGTGCGCCAGCGGGCGGGGGGTCGGCTTCGTCAACCGGCGCGTCGAGAGGCTCGTCGGGGAGCACGGCAGGGTCGGCTGCGTCGACTCCGCGACGCTCTGCCTGACGCTTGCGGCGAGCCGCAAGCGTGGTGGACTCGGCAAGAGACTCCGCTTCCTCGTAGATCCGGGTGTACTCCAGACGGATCTCGTCAAGGACGGAGTGGCTCTCCGCCGTGTCACCCGAGCCGTCGACCAGCTGGTCGAGGTGCTGCCAGGTCTCCTCCACCACGGTGCGCAACGCTGGGGGAAGGTCGAGGTCGTCCGAGCTGCCCCGCACGCGGCGGAGGTCGGGGTCGATGAAGTCGTGGACGCGGCGGAGCTCCTTGGCGGTGGCGGTTCTGACCGCCTCGAGCTCGAAGCTCTCGCCCAGGCGGTAGATCGGGACCGTCCAGTCGTCGAGCAGGTCGTGGTAGCGGACGAAGACCCGCCGGGATCCCCGGGTCGCTCGCTCCGTGTGGAGCATGTGGTTGACCCAGCTGGCCGCGCGGCTGGACTCGCTCACCCGGACGGAGTAGTACTTCTGCTTGCTGGCGATGACCTCTGCCGGCGGCCTCAACGTGACGGCGTAGGACGGCTCGACGCCGCTGCGCAGAACCGCGGACCGCCACAGGCCGATGAACCACGCCAGTCGGGGGTCCTTGAGGACGATCTCACTGATGTCCTCGGAGAACTGCGCCTCCGCCCAAGCCTTCACCGTCTCGCGCAGGCGCTCGTTGGTGCTGAGCTTGCCGGTGTCGAACCAGGCCTGTGGCCGCGCATCCGAGACGGCGACATTGGCCCGGCGGAGCATCCGGTCGTGGAGGTCGACCACCCATTGCGACTCGCCGAAACCCTTCGGGTTGGTGTTGTCGGGCGGCACTTCGGGAGCCGGGACGTGCATGCCGAGAATCTGCAGGGTGCATGCCAGAGCGCTGGACCCGCTGCGACCGGAGCCAACGATGAAGACAGCTTGCTGCGGGGCCGGCGAGGAGAGCTCGGACCCGGCAAACGCTTCGGTCATGTGTTCTCCCGATCAGTGAACATGGCGTTCAGGATACGTCAGCCCTCGACGGAGCCGGCTCGCAGGCGCTCGGTAGGCGAGTAACATGCGCCCCATAAACCCCACAAAGATCGTCATTCTCAGGGAGGAGCGTCTACCATGGACATGGTCAGCCATAGCTCGCCTCTCTGGGATTGGAATCCATGTCACGCCAACGTTCTGTTGCCACCGTGCTCGGCGCGGCCCTCCTGTCGACGGTCCTGACATCGAGCTCGGTGTCAGGAGCCGTGCCTTCGGGGACCACGATCACGGGCTCACCGCGCCTGCAGTCCGCAGCCAAGCAGTCGGCCAAGGTGCTGATGCACCCGCAGCTCGCTCAGCCCGGTTCCGGGGTGCAGCGGTCCGCGAAGGCCAAGAGTGCGATGTCGGCGGTGTTCAAGCCGGCGCGCAAGGGACGCACGGTCGTGCTGCAGCGCAAGAAGGGCACCAGCTGGGTGTCCGTCTCCAAGCGCCGGCAGAACGGCAAAGGGATCGCCGAGTTCACTGCCCCCTACAAGGTCAAGGGCAAGGTCGCGGTCTACCGAGCGTCGGCTGTGCGCTACCGCGACCAGGCCAAGGTGACCAGCCGAGGTGTCAAGACGTCGAGGTGGGGTCGGGCGGACTTCACCGACGAGTTCGCCAGGAGCACTCTGAGCGGCAACTGGTCGGACCGGTTGCAGGGCTACCAGCCCGAGAGCTCACGGGCGTGCTCGAAGGCGGACCCACGAGCGCGCCGGGTGGTCAACGGCGCGGCTCGGAGCAGCGTTCTCGACGACCAGAGTCGCGGCCGGGACTGCTCCTATGAGGGCAGGAGCTACGACTGGCGCTTGAACGGACACATCGGCACGCAGTTCGCCAAGTCCTTCCGTTACGGCTACGCCGCTGCCCGGATGAAGTTCCAGCCGAGACGTGGCCAGCATGCGTCTTTCTGGATGCAGCCCGAGACCATGGAGGCCGTGGAGGGGTCTGCGGACCAGACCGGCGCCGAGATCGACATCATCGAGTGGTTCGGTGGCGACCACCCCAGTGGCGGACTCACCAGCTTCATCTACCACTACCCGGACAACGGCAGAGACGGCGTGACCGGGGAGAAGGTCGGCGGGTTCATCAAGAACTCCGGACGGTTCGGTGGTGACTGGGCCAAGAAGTACCACGTGTTCTCCGTGGAATGGACTCCCCAGCGATACATCTTCCGGATCGACGGCAAGGAGACCTTCCGCACGAGCAAGGGCGTCTCCGGCCAGCCTCAGTTCCTGATCCTCAGCCTGCTCAGCTCCGACTACGAGCTCCCGCTGCTCGAGGGTGACAACAGGCTGCCGCAGCACATGTTCGTCGACTGGGTGCGTTACTGGGAACGATGAGAGGGCCGTGCCGGAGCAGGTAGCCGCCCGGGCAACCTCGCTGGTCGACTCAGGGTTGTTCGACGAGCGCTTCTACACCCTCCTCCGAGGCAGGAGCTTCTCGGACAGCCAGGAGGCTGCGGAGGACTTCGTCCGGTGGGGGATGACTCGCAAACTCAGCCCGAACCCGTTCCTCGCCTTCACCAGCATGCCGAAGCAGGTGCGCCGGGCCTGGGTGGGTGGCCGCGTGCGTGTCGTCCTGGCGTTCCTGATGTCCGACGAAGGCAGGAGCAGACCCTACGGACCGCTCTTCGACCCCAGCGTCTACGAGCGACCGGAAACCACCTCAGGGCACGACCCGCTCGCGGAGTTCCTCCGGACCTCCACCGGTGAGACTCTGATGCCGGTGCCCGCCACGCGTCGAGGCCCCGCACCGACCCGCGCCGCAGCCGAGTCGGCCCTTCTGGAGGCCGCACGAGGGTTCACGTCCTTCCCGCCGGGTCCCGACGACGCACGGTTCGAGCGGGCGGCGGCTTCCGTGTCCGAACTGGCCCAGGTCGACTGGAGGGCGGCGGCGGATGCACTCGCTCGCCGTGTGGATGGTCGGACCTCCGTCGTGATCCCCACCTACAGCGACTGCGCCATGACCATCCGCGCTGCAGGCTCCGTGCTCGACAGGGCCGACTGGCTCGATGTCGAGGTGATCGTCGTCGACAACGGATCGCCGCCTCACCTGGCGCTGACGATGCGCGCAGAGTTCCTGGGTGACGACCGGGTCCACTATCTCCGCCTGCCGGTGAACACGAACTTCGCCGGCGGCTGCAACGTCGGCTTCGCCGCCTCCACCGGGGACATCGTCGTCTTCCTCAACAACGACACAGAGGTACGCCGGGGGTGGCTGGCCCCTCTCCGCAAAGCCCTCGAGGATCCGGCGGTCGCCGGCGCGCAGCCCCTGCTGTTGTACGAGGACGACTCGATCCAGGCGGCGGGCACGGTGTTCCTGCGGCGCGATCTCCTCCCCGCGCATCTTCTGGTCGGTCACCCGAAGGAAGACGCGCTGGGTGTCGCCGGACGCACGTTCTCGGCGATCACCGGCGCAGCCATGGCACTGCGGGCGGAGGACGTCGTCGCACTTCGAGGCTTCGACATGGGTTACGTCAACGGGTTCGAGGACGTCGACCTCTGTCTGCGCGCCCTGCGGCTGCGGCCCGGGGGGTTCCGGGTGGTCCCCGAGTCGGTGGTGACCCACTACGAGAGCAGGACTCCGGGCCGTTACGACCGGGTGGTGGAGAACCGAAAACTCTTCACGACACGATGGGGCTCGGACTATCCGTCTCTCGACGCGGGGGTCTACGAGGAGCTTGGTTTCCGGCTGTCCCGGGTGGACCACGACGGGCAGCCCGTGCCTGCCGCCGTGCCTCGTGTGCACGACCGGATCCGGAACGATGCGACGCACCTTCGGTGGTCCCTCAAGCTACCGTCGACGCCCGGACACTGGGGAGACGACTGGGGCGACACCCACTTCGCGGATGCACTGGCGCGCGGGCTGCGGCATCTGGGGCAAAACGTCGTCACCTGTCGTTACGGCACACAAGAGACCCAGACGAGTCGGTGGGACGATGTCTCGCTGGTCATCCGGGGCAAGTACCCGATCGAGCCCTCGCCGGGAAAGCTCAACGTCCTGTGGGTGATCAGCCACCCAGACCGAGTGGAGCTTCCGGAGCTCGAGCAATTCGACCTCGTCTTCGCCGCGTCCCAGCCATGGAGCACCGCCATGACCGAACGGAGCGGCCGGCCGGTCATCCCCTTGCTCCAGGCGACGGAGACAGCCCCGCTGCCGTCCGGGTGCCCGGTCGTGGAACGCTCCCGGGAGGCCTTGTTCGTGGGAAAGATGGACGAGGACCGTGACCGCCGCCTGGTGCTCCAGGCCGTCGAAGCCGGCATCCCGCTGGCCGTTCACGGACCGGGTTGGCAAGGTCTGCCCTCGGAGGTCTGGAGATCCGGATACGTCCCCAACGACCAGCTGCCCGACCTCTATCGCAAGCACGCCGTCGTCCTGGCCGACCATTGGCCGGACATGGCGCGGCACGGATTCGTGGCGAACCGGGTCTTCGACGCGCTGGCGGCGGGAGCCATGGTCATCTCGGATGACGTGCTGGGGATCGAGGACGTCCTGGGCAGCCGGGGGTCGGTGTGTCGCACCCCCGGAGAGATCAGCGACTCCTTCGCCAGACTCTCTGCCGCGCGACCAGAAGTTGGGCAGCGCGCAGCACGTCGGTTCGCGGACACACACTCGTTCCTGGCACGCGCGTCGACGTTGGTCGCCGCTGTCTGCCATGCGCTGAGCGAGCGGTAGCGCCCTCAGGCTCGCCGCGTCTCGGCTCCCCATGTCACCAGGCCCCGAAGCCTCTTGATCTTCTGCGCCTGGGCAGGGTTCGAGAACCCGGCTGCGTCCGCAGTGGTCGTCCTGGTGGGGTAGACCGCCCGCATCGCTTCGTGGAACGTCGGGGCGCGGCTCGTCCTGCGGGCCCGCGCCGTGGCCGCGGTGCGGGTGATCCGGCTGGACCCGCCTCCGGGGAGCTCCACGACGACCGCGCCCGCATGGTCGTTCTCCATCTCGAACAGCAAGCTCTCCAACGCATGGCCGGCCGGAAACCAGTCGGGTCCGGGGAGGTCGAGCCGGAACGTGGCCTCACAGCGGTCCGGCACCTGGGTCTGCAATCGCACCCGGGGTTCAGCGACGTACGCCGCCCGGACCAGCCGCAGGTCGAGGCCCTCATCGGCCAGCACCGACCGTCGCCCCGGGGACAACCCCGACCAGTCGGCGACCAGCGTGAGCACCAGGTCGGGCACGCTGCCGGCGAGCAGTGCGTCGACGGCGGCGCGCACGTCCTCGTAAGTCGAAGATCCGACCGGGATGACCACCTCGGCGTACGGAACCTCGTAGGAGCGAGGAAATGCCATCCGGTGCCCGCGAAACTCGGGGACCTTGTCGGTGATGAACGGCTTGTTGTAGCGGTTCACCTCACTCTCGCCGCGCATCACGTTCGACCGGCCGAGGTGCACGCTCCGGGCATCGGGGTCGGGGATGAACACCCCGCCCGCCTCCCGCAGTCGGTAGCCCAGCACGATGTCCTCGCCGAGGACGAGGTCGACCGGCATCCCTGTCGAGGCCCGGAAGAGGTCCCGACCGACCGAAGCCGACGCTCCGGCGTGCACGCGCATCGCTCGAGGGCCTGCGGACGCGAGCCGGTCGGTGAGTCCCATGATCCGGTCGATCCAGACATGGGACACCAGGTCACCGCGGGCCAGATGCTCCGGGATGGTGCCGTGGGCCAAGTGGTCTCGAAGGCTGCCGGGGTCCAGATGGTCCAGAGCGTCGGCGTCCGCGAAGACCTTGTCGCCCAGGACGACGGCGTAGTCGATCACATGGTGCCAACGAAGCTGGGCCTCGACCTCGTCGCGGCCCGCGACCATGTCGGCGTCGAGCCAATGCACGACATCGCCCTCACTGTGGTCCGCACCGAACTGGCAGGCGGCCGCTCGGCCCCACCCGTCGGTCATCCGCACGAGCCTGGTGTTCACGGGCCGCACCTCCGGCAGCAGGACGGGAGGCTCCGAGCCGTCGTCGACGACCACGACCTCCAGGAGACCGGCGGGGTAGCCCTGGGCCGCCAGCCCGGCCAGCACCAGGGAGAGGTGGGCCGGGTCATGCGCCGGGATGACCACACTCACAGAGAGCGTGGGTCGCCAGGTGCCGAGCGGTGGCACCACCAGCACGGTCCAGTCGTTGGCGCGCACCCGCGGCTGGTCAGGCCCCGGTCGGCCGCTCATCTCGCCGCTCCCGAGGCGCGCGGCGCCTCCGCGTCGTCGTACTCCAGCAGCCGGCTGGGCACGAACCCTTCCCACTGCTCGCTCAGCCGATCCGCTTCGAGGAAGTAGTCGACGCCGGCGTCCCAGGTGTGGCCCGACCGGGACCGGCGCAGCACATAACCGAGTCCGTGTGTGCGGTAGACCGATGCGCCCGCGGCGTGGGCGGCGCTCAACAGCTGCGCGTCGACATACCTCCGCACCGGTCGGAAGCCGCCGACCGAGGCGAGGAAAGCCCGGCTCACCATCATCGTCCCGCCGGCCACGAACTTCGAGGTCCGCTCCGACTCGTCGTTGCGGCGGATCGTTCGGTCGAGCGCCTCGAGGTAGACGTACTCCGCGGTCATGCCGACGACCTCTGCACCGGAGTATCGCCGTGCCAGCAGCAGATCGGTCAGGACGTCAGGGCCGTACCAGTCGTAGTCGTCCATCTTCACGACCAGGTCGCCGGACGCGACGCGCACGCCGGCGTTCAACACGTCGCCGAAAAGCGCCGCCTCCGGCATGGACACGACGACAGCTCGGTCACCGAGCCGGTCTCGGACCCATGACTCGTCCGGGCTGAAGCCGTGCGCGGCCAACACCAGCTCGGCATCGACGCCGCGCTGCTTGGCGACCTGACGCAACGCGAAGTCCAGCTGGTCGGGGCGTCGGGTCGCCAGCACGACGCTGCATGACGGGAGCGCAGCATGCGACAAGCCTGCAGCTGCAGCGAGATGTCCTCGCCACGCCAGGGTCGAGTGCTGCAGCAGGGCGGCGCGCCGCAGCCGCACACTGTGCTCCTCGCGGCGCAGCGGATCGCCGAGATCGGCAGGTGCGGCGAGCGCGTCGACGACGCCGGGACCCAGCCGCTCGGCCGCTGTGTCAGGGACCGCACCGCTGAGGATCGGCACCCCCGCCATCGCCAGACCGGCCACCGCCCGCACCATGTCCTCCACGGCGCGGTGGTCCCACGTGACGCGGATCCCCTGGCGGTTCCGGAGCTGTGAGACGACCCGGGCCGTTGCTCCTCGGTGCGCGTCCAGCCCGGTCACGCCCTCGGAGTCGCGCACCTGGATCTGCCCGTGCCGGTCCGTCTCGAGGTCGACCAGCCCGTGCGCGGGCCGCTGCACGAAGCCGGTCGGGTTGAGGACGCCCTCGTCGAGCGGACCCACGAGCAGGGCCGGGTCCGACACCAGCGCCGGGGGTCGGGCGATGACCTCGTGCTGGGGGAGGGAGCCGGTGGCCTGGGTGGCGAGAACGACGTCGGGAGGGACGACGATCGCGGGGTCACTGCCCAGCTCGGACGACGCCAGGACCTGCACGCCCGGATCCGCTGGTGGTGCCGTCTCCGGCGTACCCGCCGTCGTCGCCACGAGGACCCCTTCGCTGCCTGCGAGAGCCGCCGGAACGACGGCGCGAGCCAGCTCCTCGAACACCGCGTTGGCAAGGACGGGACGAGCGAAGCGGACGCTGGTCATCGCCGCGCCCGATGGGAGGCGGCGCCCATGGAGACTGGCGAGAGAGGGCCACTCGGGGCGTGGGACGAGCAGAGCTGCCTGCTCGGCCTCGGCCAACCAGCAGACGAGCGAGCGCGTCCTCCCGAGACGGGGGAGCACGGACACGATGCGTCGCAGGGCGGCTGCGTCGGCGACGGCCAGCACGACTGCGGACCAGCGGTCGGCCGGCTCGGGGGCATCCTGTCCGGCCTGCCAGATGACCACGCCGTCTCCACCGAGAGCCGACGTCATCGTCGCGCAGGCCGCGTCATGGAGCACTCCCACACTGCCCGATGCCTGGTCGATGAACCGTTGAAGCGGACTTTCGGCGCGGGGCACCGTCATGCGCGGCTGTTGTCCAGGTAGCGGCCCAGAGCCACGATGGCGCTCTCCGGCTCGAAGCCGGCCCCCTCGATCTTCGCGAGGTCCAGCAGACTGTTGCGCGGGCGCGGCGCCAGGATCTTCCCGGCGGCGTACTCCTCGGTGCTGATCGGGGTCACGTCGTCCTCGTCACGCCCGCACAGGGCGAACACGGTCTTGGCCAGCTGCGCCCAGGACGTCGCGGGGCCTGCGTTGCTCAGGTTGTAGGTGCCGTAGGCGGCACCCGTGGCAAGCAGGTATCTCGTGGCCCGGGAGAGCTCGGTCGTGAAAGTGAGCCGTCCCACCTGGTCGTCCACGACGCTGGGGGAGGCGTCCCTGTCGGCGAGGCTCGCAATGGTCCGGACGAAGTTGTTGCCGTCGCCCACCACCCACGAGCTGCGCAGCAGGTAGTGCCGCGGTGCGGTGGCGACCGCGATGTCCCCGGCAGCCTTGGTCTGGCCGTAGACACCGAGGGGAGACACCGGGTCGGCTTCGGTGTGCTGCTCGGCGGTGCCGTCGAAGACATAGTCGGAGGAGTAGTGCACCAGCGTGAAATGGTGCTCGCGGGCCAGGCGGGCCAGTGTCGCAGGGGCCTGGGCGTTGGTTGCCCAGGACGTCAGGCGCCCCTGCGGGGACTCCGCGTCGTCCACAGCGGTGTAGGCGGCGGCATTGAGCACGGCATCGTACTCGTGCCAGGGCCACTGCTCGACCTGGTCGCTGTCGGTGACGTCGAGCTCGCCGCGCCCCACGGCGTGCGCCTCCGGAAACTCTGCGGCGAGAGCTCTCCCCAGCTGTCCCTGGGCTCCGAGGACCAGCGTCTTCTTCGGCGCCATCGCGCTGACGCCGTCCAGCGGAGGGTTGTTCCGGTCCTTCTCGGAGACCTCCGACTTCTCCAGCGGGATCGGCCACGGGATCACGCAGGTCGGGTCACCGAGATCCAGCGCCGGGTAGCTCACGCCCGGGCGCCAGTGCTCATTGACGAGATAGATGTATGCGGTGTCGTCCTCGAGGGTCTGGTAGGCGTTGCCGACACCGCGAGGCACGAAGACGGCGACCGTCGGGTCGATCTCCACATGGAACGTCGTGCCGAACGTGTCGCCCGCCCGCATGTCGACCCACGCCGCAAAGACGCGGCCGGTCGCCACCGAGACGAACTTGTCCCACGGCTCGGCGTGGATGCCGCGGGTAACGCCCCGGTGAAGGTTGAACGAGACGTTGTTCTGCACCGGACCGAAGTCGGGAAGCCCGAGTCCGGTCATCTTGGCCCGCTGCCAGTTCTCCTTGAACCAGCCCCTGGAGTCCGAGCGGACCTGCAGTTGGAGAACGACCAGTCCGGGGATCGGCGTGCGCTCCAGGGCGGCGTCCATCACAGCCCCTTCGTGGCGTAGGTCAGCTTGTCGAGCACGGTGATCGTGGCGTCGGGCTGCGCGACCAGGTGATGGGCGACGTTCGACCCGATGAGGCCGGCGCCGGTGACAAGGACTCGATGCACACGCCGATCCTAGGTGTCCTACGGAAGGTGACGCATGGCGCACCCTGTGACCGTCGGGCAGACTGCTGGACATGCGGGGAATCGTGTTGGCAGGCGGTAGCGGAACTCGGCTTCACCCGATCACCCGAGGAGTGAGCAAGCAGCTGCTGCCTGTCTATGACAAGCCGATGATCTACTACCCCTTGACCACACTGATCCTCGCCGGGATCCGCGACATCCTGGTCATCACCACTCCGCACGACGCGGACCAGTTCGAGCGGCTGCTCGGGGACGGGTCGCAGTTCGGGATGAACCTGACGTACGCCAGACAGCCCTCCCCGGACGGCCTCGCCCATGCGTTCACCATCGGCGCCGGCTTCATCGGCAGCGAGCACTGCGCGCTCGTCCTGGGCGACAACATCTTCCACGGTCCCGGGTTCGGTCGTCAGCTCCAACAGTTCAACCAGGTCGACGGCGCCGCCGTATTCGCCTACCGGGTTGCCGACCCCACGTCGTACGGAGTGGTGGAGTTCGACACCGACGGCATGGCGATCTCGCTCGAGGAGAAGCCGGCAGTTCCACGGAGCAGCTTCGCCATCCCGGGCTTGTACTTCTATGACAACGGCGTCGTCGAGATCGCGCGAGACCTCAGGCCCTCGCCACGGGGTGAGTACGAGATCACGGACGTGAACCGCGTCTATCTGGAGCAGGGTCGTCTGGCCGTGGGGGTGCTGGAGCGAGGTTTCGCGTGGCTCGACACGGGAACGTTCGACTCACTGAACGACGCCAACAACTTCGTCCAGACCGTGGAACACCGACAAGGGCTGAAGATCGGCTGTCCGGAAGAGGCAGCCTGGCGACAGGGCTATCTCTCCGACGACGAGCTTCGGGCCTGCGGCGAACGACTGATCAAATCCGGCTACGGACAGTATCTGCTGCACCTGCTCGACCTCTGAACCCCGATTCGTCTGCGGTCTGCCCCTGCGAAACCCCCCATATACCGCAGACGAATCGGGGTCAGTCGGGGTGGCGCCACGCGGCTGCGTTGTTGTCGAACGGAGGGAGCCCCCGGGTCTGCCGGATGAATCCCCACGCGAGCGGGCCGAGCAGGAGCAGGCCGGCGCCGATGATGCCGACCAGCTCCGGTGAGACGCCGAGCATCTTGAGCCCGGTGAGGGTCAGCACGATGACGATGCCCCGACGGATCACCGACTGAGACACCCAGTTGGCCATCCGGGCGCCCAAGAACGTGCCCGGCGTGCCGCCGACGACCAGCGGGATGAGCACCGCCCAGTCGATGCCGGTGACCAGCACGTGGCTGATCGCAGCCGCGAGCACGAGCGGGACCGCCTGCACCAGGTCCGTGCCCACCAGGCGCAGCGCGCTCAGGGTCGGGTACAGCAGCAGCAGCGCCACCATGATCAGTGATCCGGAGCCCACGCTCGTGATCCCGACGAGCAGGCCGCCGACGGCCCCGACCAGTAGCGTGAGTGCGGGCCGCAGCTGTGGGTCCTCCTCCGAGATGGTGTTGCCTGCGGTGACGTGACGGAGCTGGAGATACATCCGGCCGGCGTACGTCGCCGCGGTGAAGAGCAACGCGCAGCCGATGGCCGTGGTCAGGAAGCTCTCCTGCTCACCACCCCCGCCCACTGCCTCGATGATGAACGCGCCTGCGAAGGCGAACGGCACGGAGCCGATCATCAGCAGGCCTGCCAGCCTGAGGTTGGGCTTTCCGTGCCGCCAGTGCACGGTGGCGCCGACCGACTTGTTCACGCTCGCGGCGACGAGGTCGTTCGCGACCGCGGCGCTCGGGTTCACGCCGAGGAAGATGAGCGCCGGGGTCATCAGCGCGCCGCCGCCCATCCCGGTGAGACCGACGACGATGCCGACGCCGAAGCTGACGACGAGGACGGAGAGCGCGGCCGTGGTGAGGAGGTCGTTCATCGGGCGTCCTCCGGTAGGTACCCGGTCTCGTGCAGATGGTCGAGGACGTCGGCCAGGGCCGCTTCGACACTGCGCCCGGTCGTGTCGACACGCACCGAGGCGTCGTGTGGTTCCTCGTAGGGCGAGGAGATTCCGGTGAACTCGGGGATGACGCCCGCGCGCGCCTTGGCGTACATACCCTTGCGTTCGCGTCGCTCGCATTCCTCGAGCGGCGTCGCCACGTGAACCAGGACGAACGCTCCACCCGCCTCGCCGACCAGATGACGGACCTGCTGACGCGTCGAGTCGAAGGGGGCGATCGGGCTGCAGATCGCGACGCCTCCATGTCGGCTGATCTCGGCCGCCACCCAGCCGATCCGCCGGGTGTTGGTCTCCCGATCCTCCTTCGAGAAGGTCAACCCGGCTGACAGGTTACGGCGTACGACGTCACCGTCGAGGCTCGTCACCGTACGCTCGCCATGTTCGAGGATCACGTCGTGAAGGGCCCGCGCCAGCGTCGACTTGCCGCTGCCGGAGAGCCCGGTGAAGAACAGCACGAGTCCCTGCTCGTCGACCGGAGGCCGGTCGCGCTCGACGACGGCCGCGACGTCGTCCGGATAGTCGCCCTCGCCGGTGACGCCCAGGACGGGACCGGGCGCGTAGGCCGCGACGACGCGTTGGCCCAGCTCGTGGTCCGCAGCGGCGTCACCCCGGCTGGCCAGCGGGACGGTCACCACGGCGGCGTCGGGTAGATGTCCGGCCGCGGCCAGTGTGGCCCGGACGAGGCCCGGCGCGGAGAGGTCCGGGGTGCCGGTGCCGGTCAGGGCCAGCAGGATCACGGGACTGCCACCTGCGGCCCCGCGGATCCGGTCGAGGTCCTGGCGGGTGAGTGCACCGGCGACCGGGACGGTGAGGGTCCCGGCGGCGTACTTCTCCCGCACCTGCCGGGGGGAGAGGGACAGCCGCCTGAAGGCGCCGAACTCGTTGTGAGCCAGTGCGGTCACAGCACCGCGAATGCCGATGAGATCCCCTGCTGGGTATGTGGACTCAATGGTCACGACGGCGAGCGGAACCCCCTCGGGGTCGACCAGCTCCAGGCTGCCCGCCTCCCGGCCGGCCGTGGCGATCGCGGTGGGGACGTGCAGTGTCACGAACCCGTCGGGGCCCTCGAAACCGGCCAACGGTGCGAGCGCGCCATGGGTGAGCAGCTCGAGGTCGTCGAGCTCACGCGAAGAGGGGCAGTGCTGGGGTGGGGGCTGGTCAGGCACCCCGACATTGTGCCGTACGGGTCTCGACGAGCTCGACCACCGGGTCACCGGTCTCGACCACCAAGGTCACTAGGCTCGTCGCCATGACTGCACCCGTGCCTGTTGCCGAGATCGTCCGATCCGGGTTCGTCGAGGGACACCATTACGGCTCGGTCGTGGCCCTGGAGGTCGACGGCTCGGTGGCCTGGTCGGTGGGTGACATCGACTCCGCGATGTTGCCGCGCTCATGCAACAAGCCGCTGCAGGCGCTGGGGATGCTGCGCGCCGGCCTCGACCTCGACGGTGAGCTGCTCGCGCTGGCCTGTGCCTCGCACTCGGGCGAGCCGTTCCACGTCGAGGGAGCACTCCGGATCCTGGCGTCGGCCGACTTGGACGAGACCGCCCTGCAGACGCCGCCGGACTACCCGCTCGACGAGCAGGTCCGCGAGGAGTGGGCCAGGTCCGGTCGGCAGCGTTCTTCGATCGCGATGAACTGCTCAGGGAAGCACGCCGCGATGCTCGCCACCTGCGTCGTCAATGGCTGGGAACTGGCCAGCTATCTCGACCAACGGCACCCGTTGCAGCAGGCCATCGCCGCGACCTTCGCCAAGACGACCGGGGAGCCCGTCGAGGCGGTCGCGGTCGACGGCTGCGGGGCGCCCCTGTTGTCGACCTCCTTGACCGGACTCGCCCGGGCGTTCCGGACGCTCTCGATCGCGGAGGCCGGACCGGAGCGTCGGATAGCCGACGCGATCCGGGCTCATCCCGAGTTCACCTCGGGCTCGTCCCGGGACGAGGCGGCCCTGCTGCGGGCGATTCCGGGAGCGGTGGGCAAGGCCGGCGCCGAGTCCTGCTATGCGATCGGGCTTCCGGACGGCCGCGCGGTGGCGCTGAAGACCGACGACGGTGCGCCGCGCGTACGCCCTGTCCTGATGGCGGCGGCGCTGGCACGGTCGGGCATCGCCGACCTGCCCGGAGTCGACGAGGGCGCCGTCACTGCAACCGGTCGGCTCGACGTCCTGGGCGGCGGCGTGCCCGTCGGCCGGGTGCGAGCGCTGTTCTGACGTCCGGCACGGACGCGGACCCTCGTCGTCGTGAAATATGATGGCCCACGACGGTCGAGCACCTGGGGGTCGGTTGACCAGCAAGCGACCCGGGCGGGTCCAGCAGATCGCCTACGACGCCACACCGATCAACGCCGCCACGGTCGATGTGGAGGCTCGGATCGGCTGGCTGCTCGCGATGTCGCGTCTGCACCACCGCAACCCCGACTTCCGGGACGGCCGGGTGTTCGTGACGGCTCTCGCTGATGCCGGGATGCCGACGAGCCGAAGCGTGCTCTCGCGCTGGGAGTCCGGGGACATCCCGGTCTCCTACGAGGCGATGGCCGCGTATGAGCGGGTGCTGGGGCTCACCGAGGGTCAGATCTCCTCGATCACGTCGTACGTCGGCGCCATCATGCCGCGGGTGAGGGCCCGGCAGGCCCGACCCAGGCTCGACCCGAGCAGCCTGGCCTTCGCCACCCGACTCGACGAGCTGATCGAGTGTTGCGAGGACGGCGAGGCGCGGGCACGTGACTGGCAGGACCTCGGCTGGCACCTGTCCGCCGCTCCGTTGGTGCACGTGCGCGGATCCACTTGGGCGACGGTGACCTCCCGGTTGGTCGCCGACCTGCCGCGCACCGTCAAGCTGGCCTACCGGCAGTACAGCGCCGCGGCATTCCACGTCGCGCTCGTCCCTCGGGCACAGGGCTTTCTCGTCGACGCGATCGCGAGCTATGCCGCAGATCCCGATGTGCAGGTGATCACCACCCCGGTCGGACTGCTCGACCGACTTCCGACCCGGGCGGCGGCCGAGCTCGTGCTCGACATCATCGAGAAGCCGTCCAACGACAACGCTTTCGCCGCCGGGGTGTGGCTCGCCGCCGAGAAGCTCGGCAAGGGGCACTTCACGGCCCCAGAACGTGACCGGCTGGACATGGTCGTGCTCCGGCTGTGGCGCCGCGACCCGGACAAGGCGAGTGAGGATCTGGCGGAGCTGATCGCCGGTATGCCCGAGGCGATGCGCGCCACGCTGGTGCATGCCGCCAGGCGTGCCGGCCGTCGCAGGCTCGGGTATGCCGTCGAGCACGGCGAGGAGGTCGTGGCGACCCGGGCCGGGGCGCTCGCCCAGCAGGTCGCCGATGAGGCGCGCCGGCTCGTCCCCCAGGAACCGGCCTATGCCGAGGACCGGATGCTGACCCGCCTGGTCCGGGAGGCACTCTTCCACCGTGACTCCGAACGACGTCACCTCGCGGCGCTGCTCATCGCCTCGTCGCCGTTCGGTCAGGCCGTGACCGACCGCCTGCTGGTCCTCCTTGCCGACACAGAGCGGACGCCCTGGACACGGAGCCGGGTGGCCACGTTGATCCGCTATCTCAGCGACGAGACCCACCGGCTGCGGCTGATGAGCTTCCTGGACGACCCGCATGAGACGGTGCGGATCTCGCTCGTGCAGGGCGTCGGTCACCTTCCGCTCAGTGCGCCGTCCGACCAGATGCTGCGGGCCTCCCTCGGCGAGCACTGGTCACTGGCCGGGCGGGCCCCTCCCTGCATTCTTGACCAGACGCCCGGGGGCCAGCGCTTCGAAGGCCGGCAGCCGTTATCCTGGTCGGATGCCGATGCTGTTCGACATCCAGGGTGGTCTGATGCTGCTTGCCAGCGTGGGCCTCTTCGCCGTTCAGGCCTGGGCCTTCGTCGATGCGCTGTCGCACCGCCCTGAGGTCTTCGTCGCGGCCGACAAGCAGAACAAGCAGCTGTGGCTGATCATCCTCGGTGTCGCACTTGGAGCACACATGTTGATCTGGAGCCCGTTCTCCTTGCTCAACCTGGTCGGTGCGGTGGCGACGATCGTCTACCTGGTCGACGCGCGACCCGCTCTCCGGTCGTTGGGCAGTCGTTGAGCAGTCGGCCAGCCGTCGGCCAGCAGTCGCGAGGCTTGTGAGCAGCTCCTGAGCTTCTTCGGTCTTCACCAGGGTCACCGATGAATTTGCTGGCCCTGGTCGGTCTGTCGTGGTGAAGATGGGGGCGATGATCCCCATCGAAACGACTCGGAGGGCAACCGTGAACCACTCAAGACCACCTGCCCGGACAAGACTGTCGGCGGCGTCTGCTGGGATGTCTCGATGACCACTACCCCCGCGGTCGAGGCGATCGACCTCGTCAAGCGATTCGGCGAGACCACGGCCGTCGATCGTGTCAGCTTCGCGGTTCCCACCGGCACCGTCCTGGGCCTGCTGGGCCCCAACGGGGCCGGCAAGACCACGACGGTCCGCATGCTCACCACCTTGTCCGTGCCAACGAGCGGCTCCGCACGGGTCGCCGGGTACGACGTCGTCGAGCAGCCCGAGGAGGTTCGGCACAGCATGGGCCTCACCGGTCAGGCGGCGACCGTCGACGAGCTGTTGACCGCCCGGGAGAATCTCTGGCTCATCGGCCGGCTCGCGGGTCTGCCCAAGCGCCTGATCAAGCCGTCCAGCGACGATCTGCTCGAGCGGTTCTCCCTCACCGACGCAGCCAACCGGATCGTGAAGACCTACTCCGGCGGCATGCGGCGTCGGCTCGACCTGGCCACCAGCCTGATCGCTGCTCCACCGGTGCTGTTCCTCGACGAGCCGACCACCGGCCTCGACCCGCGCAGCCGGAACGACCTCTGGGAGGTTCTGCGTGGCCTGGTCCGTGAGGGGACGACCCTCCTGCTCACGACTCAGTACCTCGAGGAGGCCGACCAGCTCTGCGACGACATCGTCGTGGTCGACAAGGGAAAGGTCATCGCCCACGGCACGCCCACGCAGCTCAAGGCACAGGCCGGTCGTGCGTCCGTGGTGCTCACTGTCGCCCACTTCTCGGACCTGTCCCGGGCCGAGGAGCTGATCGGTTCGATCGGCTTCGAGGTGTACGCCGAGCCCGCGGCGCGGCGACTGACCGTCCCGGCGGAGGGCCTGGCCGAGATGTCGCGGATCGGTGCCGCCATCGACGACGCCGGCATCCCCGTCGACGACCTCGGCTTGCAACGCCCGAGCCTCGACGACGTGTTCCTCCACCTCACCGGTCACCGAGCCGAGGACGCGTCCCTCGACGAGTCCGACCCGGAGACCCACCTCGAAGGAGCCACCCGATGACCGCCACCTCAGCCACGTCCTCGATGTCCGCCGGAGCGGTCACCACCGCCACCCGACCGGAGCTGAACCCCCCGTCGCTGGTGGAGTCGTCGCTGATCGTGGTGCGACGCAACCTCATCCACATCAAGCGGATGCCCGAGATGTTGCTCGACGTGACGATCCAGCCGGTGATGTTCGTCCTGCTGTTCGCCTACGTCTTCGGCGGCTCGATCGCCGTGGACGGCTCCAACTACCGCGAGTTCCTCGTCCCGGGCATCATGGCCCAGACGATCGCGTTCTCCTCCTTCATCGTGGCGATCGGCCTGACGAACGACCTCGACAAGGGCATCGTCGACCGGCTGAAGTCGCTGCCGATCCACCGTGCCTCCATCCTGGTCGGACGCAGTGTCTCCAGCCTGATCCACTCCAGCATCGGCATCACCGTGATGGCGCTCACCGGCCTGGTGGTCGGCTGGCGGATCCGTGGGGGGGTGCTCGACGCCGTCCTCGCCTTCGCCCTGATGCTGCTGTTCGGCTTCGCGATGATCTGGGCCGGTATCCTGGTCGGATCACTGATGCGTTCGGTCGAGGCGGTCCAGGGCCTCATGTTCACCATCATGTTCCCGCTGACCTTCCTCGCCAACACATTCGCCCCCACCAAGGACATGCCGTCGTGGCTGCGCGTCGTCGCGGAGTGGAACCCGATCTCAGCGCTGGTGCAGGCCTGCCGCGATCTGTGGGGCAACGGGTTGCCTGCCGGCCCCGACGCGGCCTGGCCGCTCCAGCACGCCATCCCGGTCACCATCGCCTGGTGCCTGGTCATGACCGCGGTCCTCGCGCCGTTGGCCCTCCGCGCGTTCCGCCAGCGCTCCCTCGACTGACCTCAACACAGGAGGCACCCATGCCCGCACTCGACAACCGCCCCGTCGGGGCTCCCTGCTGGATCGAGCTCACCACCTCAGACGTCGCTGCCTCGACCGACTTCTACCGCGACCTGTTCGGGTGGTCGGCCGAGCAGGGCTCCCAGGAGGAGTACGCCGGCTACGTCTCCTTCAGTCTCGGCGACCAAGCCGTCGCCGGCTGCATGGCCGTGCAGGCCCAGGACGGACCCTCGGACCTCTGGTCGGTCTACCTTCACACCGACGACGCGGCCGCCACCGCCTCCGCGGTCACCTCGCACGGCGGTCAGGTCGTGGCAGGTCCGCACCGGGTGCCCGAGATGGGTGTGATGCTCTTCGTCACCGACCCCAGCGGGGCCGGTGTCGGCGTCTGGCAGGCCGATCCCTTCCCGGGGTTCGGGGTGCTCGGCGAGCAGGGTGCGCCGGTGTGGTTCGAGCTGCACACGCGCACCTACGATCGGGACGTCTCGTTCTACCGCGAGGTGTTCGGATGGGACACCCATGCCGTCGCGGACGTGCCGGACTTCCGTTACACGACGCTCGGTGCCGAGGAGGAGTCGGTCGCGGGAATCATGGACGGGTCGAACTGGGCCCCCGAAGCGCCGATGGAGTGGAGTGTCTACTTCTTCGTCGGCGACTGTGACGAGGCGTGCGCCCGCGTGACGTCGCTGGGCGGCTCGGTCGTCGCCGACCCGGAGGACACCCCCTACGGACGGATCGCCGCGGTGACCGATGCCACCGGCGCCGCCCTCAAGCTGCTCACCCCACCAGCCAGAGCCTGAGGCCGCCGCCGTGCGGCTGAGTGTGGTCGAGGGTGACATCACCACCGAGGACGTCGACGCGATCGTGAACGCCGCGAACGCTCGAATGCGTGGGGGCGGCGGTGTGGACGGCGCCATCCACCACGCGGCCGGGCCAGCGCTGCTGCGTGAGTGCGCACAGCGGTTCCCTGCCGGCCTGGCCACCGGCTCGGCCGGCTGGACCCACGGCCACGACCTGCTGGCGCGCTGGGTGATCCACGTCGTAGGGCCGAACTGGAACGCCGGAGAGCGCGACCGGTCCGTGCTCGTCTCCTGCTATGTCGCGGCGTTGGCGGCGGCGGAGGAGGTCGGTGCCGACACGGTCGCGTTCCCGCTGGTGTCCGCTGGTGTCTACGGATGGCCGCGCCAGGACGCGATCCGGGTCGCCGTCGACACGCTGCGGTCGACCCCGACGTCGGTCACGGAGGCACGGATCGTTGCGTTCGGCCGGTCGACGTACGACGCGGTCGCGGCCACGCTGTCTGCCGACTAGCTGTTGTCCGCCGACCCACGGCCTGCCGACCCGCGACCCGCCGCCCCCGACCTGCCGACCCGCGGCCCACCCGGCGGCCTGCCGACCGCCGCCCGCCGCCCCGCGACCCGACGCCCACCCGGCGGAATCGAGGCTGTGCGCGATTGTGGCGGTGTTCCGGCCCTGCCGTCCGCCAGGATCGAGGCTGTGCGCGATAGTGGCTCTGCGAAGGACTGGCTCGCGGAACGGGCGGGACCGGAGGAGCGAGCGCAGTTAGCGTGGGGGCATCCGGAGGGCGCCGTCCATCCTGATCACCTCGCCGTTGAGGTAGTCGTGGTCGATGACAGCCAGAGCGAGGCGGGCGAACTCGTCGGGTCGACCGAGCCGCTGCGGGAACGGCACCCCCGCTGCGAGACCGGCACGGACCTCCTCTGACACCGTGCTCAACATCGGCGTCTCCACGATGCCGGGGGCGATCGTGAGGACGCGGATGCCGTACTGCGCGAGGTCTCGGGCGGCCGGCAGAGTGAGGCCGACGATGCCGCCCTTCGATGAGGAGTACGCGGCTTGGCCCACCTGACCGTCGTACGCCGCGATCGACGCCGTGTTGATGATGACCCCGCGCGCACCGTCCTCGAGCGGCCCGGTCGCGGCGATCTTCTCCGAAGCGAGCGCCAGCACGTTGAACGAGCCGATCAGGTTGACCATGATGACCTTGGCGTAGGTGTTGAGGTCGTGCACGCCACCTCGGCCGAGGATCCGCATCGACGGACCGATGCCGGCGCAGTTGACCACGGTGCGCAGCGGGACACCGGTGCCGGCTGCCTGGTCGACGGCCGCCTGCACCTGCACCGGGTCGGTGACATCGGTGGCGACGTAGCTGACCCCGGCGACCTCCGGCGCCCCGTCGACGCGAAGGTCGAGGGCGAAAACCTGCGCGCCGTGCGCGGCGAGGGCCTGGGCCGTCGCCGCCCCCAGGCCGGAGGCGCCGCCCGTGACGATCGCAGCAGTGTTCTCGAGCTCCATCAGTCCTCCTACGTCGTGGGAGCGACGGTGACCCTGCCGCCGACTCCGTCCGCCCGCTCGAGTGCGCGGCCGATCACCATCCGCTGGATCTGGTTGGTGCCTTCGAAGATCTGCATGACCTTGGCCTCGCGCATGTATCGCTCGACCGGGAAGTCACGGGTGTAGCCATAGCCGCCCAGCACCTGGACGGCGTCGGTGGTGACCTTCATGGCGTTGTCGGTCGCGACCAGCTTGGCGATCGAGGACTCCGTCGCGGACGGCAGCCCCCGGTCACGGAGGCGGGCAGCGGAGAGGTACGTCGACCGGGCCGACTCGACCGCGGCGGCCATGTCGGCCAGGACGAACGCGAGGCCCTGGTGCTCGATGATCCGCTTGCCGAACGTTTCGCGGTCCTTGGCGTAAGCGACGGCGTGGTCGAGTGCGCCCTGGGCGAGGCCGGTGGCGACAGCTGCGATCCCGAGCCGGCCGGCTTCGAGCCCCGCGAGCGCGATCTTCAGGCCCTCTCCTTCCTCACCCAGCAACCTCTCGGCCGGGACGCGGACACGCTCGAACCGCATGGTGGTCGTGGTGCTGCTGGTGAGCCCCATCTTCCGCTCCGGCGGATCGGCGGTCAGACCCTTGGCGTCACCCGGCACGAGGAAGCAGGAGATCCCGTTGCGGTTGCCCGGCTCGCCCGAGGTGCGGGCCATCACTTTGTAGAAGTCTGCGTGGCCGCCGTGGGTCGTCCAGGCCTTCGCGCCGTCGAGGAGGTAGTCGCTCCCGGCGCCGCCGTCGCGTACGGCGCGGGTCGTCATCGCCGCCGGGTCGGACCCGGCCTGCGGTTCGGAGAGGCAGTAGGCCCCCAGCAGGTCGCCGCCGAGCATGTCCGGGAGCCAGCGCTGCTTCTGTTCGTCCGTGCCGCGCGCGTGCAGGCCGAAGCAGCTGAGGGCGTGGACGCTCATGCCCACCGCGACGCTGCTCCACACCGCAGCGATCTCCTCCAGGACCTGCAGGTAGACCTCATAAGGCTGCGCCCCGCCGCCGTACTCCTCGGGATAGGGAAGGCCGAGCAGGCCGGCCCGACCCAGCAGCGTGAAGACCTCGCGCGGGAACGTCTCGGTTGCTTCCGCCTCGGCGACGCGGGGGGTGAGCTCCTTGGCGGCGAGGTCACGGACCAGCCCGATCAGGTCGGCGGACTCCTCGGTCGGCATCACGCGGTTCGCAGGCATGGCGGCACTCTAGTAGGGCTGGGCCCCCACTCCGACGGGCAGACCGGGATCGTGCAAAGGTGCCGTGAGGCATTGTGACCAGCGTCGATCGAGGGCTATTCTTCCATGTCACAGAATGGTTCTTCCATGATGCGGAACAATCTGGGACGAGGACAACATGGACCTGCCTGACGGCGTGGAGATCACCGGGCCGATGGAGGAACGGTTCGAGGAGATCCTCAGCCCCGCCGCCCTCGAGCTCGTGGCTCGGCTGCACCGAGAGCTGAACGGCCGTCGCCAGGAGCTGCTGGCACTCAGGCGGAAGCGTGTCGAGGACCTCGCAGCCGGCGGCAACCTGGCCTTCCTCGAGGAGACGAGGGCCATCCGCGAGGACGACTCCTGGCGGGTCGCCGATCCGGCGCCGGGCCTGGTGGACCGGCGCGTGGAGATCACGGGTCCCACCGACCGGAAGATGACCATCAACGCCCTGAACTCCGGCGCCCGGGTGTGGCTCGCCGACCACGAGGACGCCAACACCCCGCTGTGGGAGAACGTCATCGGCGGACAGCTCAACCTGCTCGACGCGGTGAACCGACAGATCGACTTCACCAGCGCCGAGGGCAAGAGCTATGCGCTCAGGGACGGCGACCTGGCCACTATCGTGGTGCGTCCCCGCGGATGGCATCTTCCCGAGAAGCACCTCACGGTCGACGGGGAGCCGACCTCCGGTGGACTGGTGGACTTCGCGTTGTACCTCACCGCGTGCGGCCAGAAGCAGATCGACCGGGGCGCCGGCCCGTACTTCTACCTGCCGAAGATGGAGTCCCACCTCGAGGCGCGACTGTGGAACGACGCGTTCAACCTGGCCCAGGACATCGTGGGCATCCCCCGCGGCACCATCCGGGGCACCGTGCTGATCGAGACCTACCCGGCGGCGTTCGAGATGGAGGAGATCCTCTACGAGCTGCGCGAGCACTCCTCGGGCCTGAACGCTGGTCGCTGGGACTACATGTTCAGCGTGATCAAGAGCTTCCGCACCCGTGGCGACGAGTTCCTGCTGCCGGACCGCAACTCGGTCACCATGACGGTGCCGTTCATGCGTGCCTACACGGAGCTGCTCGTGCGCACCTGCCACAAGCGGGGCGCGCACGCCATCGGCGGGATGGCCGCCTTCATCCCGAGCAAGGACCCGGCGGTGAACGAGACCGCGTTCACGAAGGTGGCCGAGGACAAGGCACGCGAGGCCGGCGACGGCTTCGACGGCTCCTGGGTCGCCCACCCGGGCATGGTCGAGGTCTGCGAAGAGGCGTTCACGGCGGTTCTCGGAGACCGTCCGAACCAGCTCGACAAGCTACGCCAGGACGTGCACGTCACGGCCGAGCAGCTGCTCGACGTGGCATCGACACCCGGCGAGGTGACGGAGGAGGGCCTGCGCAGCAACATCAGCGTCGGGATCCAGTACCTCGAGTCCTGGCTGCGTGGCAACGGTGCGGTCGGGATCAACAACCTGATGGAGGACGCAGCCACGGCGGAGATCTCCCGCAGCCAGGTGTGGCAGTGGCTGCACAACGGCGTCGAGCTCGCCGACGGCCAGACTGTCACGCGGGAGCTGGTGGAGGACCTGATCGACCAGGAGATCACCTCTCTCCGCGAGAGGCTCGGCGAGGAGGCGTTCGGCGCCGGACGGTGGGACGACGCCCGCACCACGTTTACCGAGATGGCGCTCGCCGACGAGTACGTCGACTTCCTCACCCTGCCCGCCTACGAGCGGATGCCGTGACCTCGCGATGAGTGGCACGCATGGGACCCGCAAGACGGCCGGTCCCACGCCAGGCCCCGTCCCGCCGGAGGCCACCGAGGCCACCGGTGCGGAGGGGGACCGGCAGGCGGCGTTGGACCGGGTCGCCCGAGTGGCCCGGGAGGTGGTCCCGGAAGCCGGAGTGATCACCGACCACGCCCGGCTGCGTACCTACGAGTGCGACGGCCTGGCGCACTACAAGGTGACCCCTGGCTTGGTCGTGGTTCCCGAGACCACCGAGCAGCTCGCCGCTGTGGTCCGGGCCTGCGCCGAGCAGCGACTGCCCTTCGTCGCCTGTGGTTCGGGCACCGGCCTGTCGGGAGGCGCCCTCCCGCGGGCCGACGGTGTCCTGGTGGTGACCTCGCGGATGCGGACGATCCGGGAAGTTCGGCAGGAGGATCAGCGCGCCGTCGTTGAGTCCGGGGTGATCAACCTCGACGTGACGCGGGCGGCGACGCCGCACGGCTACTACTACGCCCCGGATCCGTCGAGCCAGCAGATCTGCTCCATCGGCGGCAACATCGCAGAGAACTCCGGGGGTGCGCACTGCCTGAAGTACGGCTTCACCACCAACCACGTCCTGGGCGTCGAGCTGGTCACTCCCGACGGCGACGTGGTTCAGCTCGGTGGAGCAGCTCCGGACAGTCCCGGCTACGACCTGCTCGGGACGGTGGTCGGTTCCGAGGGCACCCTGGGAATCGTCACCACCGCGACGGTGCGGCTGGTGCGGACGCCCGAGGAGGTCCGCACCCTCCTCGCCGGTTTCGACTCCACCGACCACGCAGGCGCGGCGACCTCCGCGATCATCGCAGCCGGGATCGTGCCGGCGGCGATCGAGATGATGGACGTCCTCGCGATCGAGGCAGCCGAAGCGGCGGTGCACTGCGACTACCCGGCCGGCGCGGGGGCGGTGCTGGTGATCGAGCTTGACGGAGCCGCGGTCGAGGTCGAGCACGAGTTCGGCGAGGTCGAGCGGCTGTGCCGCGAGAGCCACGCCTTCGAAATCCGGGTCGCCACGGATCCGGCCGAACGGGCGCTCATCTGGAAGGGACGCAAGTCCGCCTTCGCCGCAGTCGGCCGGATCAGCCCCGACTACATCGTCCAGGACGGTGTCATCCCGCGGACAGCGCTGCCCGAGGTGCTGCGGGCCATTGCCGAGCTCTCGGAGTCATCCGGGGTCCGGGTGGCCAACGTCTTCCACGCGGGCGACGGCAACCTGCACCCGCTGGTCCTCTTCGACGATGCGGTCGAAGGAGCTGGCGAGGCCGCCGAAGGGGTCAGTGGCGCGATCCTCGACCTGTGCATCAACCACGGTGGCTCCATCACCGGTGAGCACGGCGTCGGAATCGACAAGGCGGCGTACATGCCCCGGATGTTCAGTGACGAAGACCTCGACACCATGCAGATGGTCCGCTGTGCCTTCGACCCGCACGGGATCTCCAACCCTGGCAAGATCTTCCCCACGCCGAGGCTGTGCGGTGAGGTCCCGGGCAGACACAAGGGCGTGCACCCCCTGCAGGAGTCCGGTCTGGCGGAGGTGTTCTGATGTCGACGGTCACCGGCATCGACGGAGCCGCCCGGACCGCCGTCGAGTCCGCGTGTGAGCAGGTCAGCGAGGCCACCTCCGAAGACGGCGTGGATGGGGTCGTCCCCGCACTCGTCGCCCGCCCGGGCGCGACCTCCCAGGTCGCGGAGGTCATGCGGGCATCCGCCGGGCACGGTCTGGCTGTGGTCGCCCGGGGCCGCGGCACCAAGCTGACCTGGGGGCGGCCACCCGACCGGGTCGACCTGGTCATCGACGTCAGCGCCCTGGACCAGGTGCTCGACCACGCAGCCGGTGACCTGATCGTCGAGACCCAGGCCGGGACCCCGCTGGCCGACGTACAGCAGGCCGTGTCATCAGCTCGACAGCGACTGGCGCTCGACGAGACCGTGCCGGGCGGCAGCATCGGCGGCATCCTGTCCACCGGCGCAAGTGGCCCCGGTCGGGTCGCCACCGGGACACTGCGGGACCTGCTGATCGGGGTGACCGTGGTCCGCGCCGACGGGGCGGTGGCAAAGGCAGGTGGTCGGGTCGTCAAGAACGTCGCCGGCGACGACATCGGCAAGCTCATGCACGGCTCATTCGGCACTCTCGCGGTCGTCACCGAGGCGGTGTTCCGGCTGCACCCGCTGCCGGCCGACCGGCGGTTCGTCAGCGTGCCGGTCGCCGGCGCCGTGGACGCACACCGGCTCACCCAGGCTGTCGTCCACGCCCAGGTGGTGGCGGGCGCCCTCGAGGTGGACCTTCCGACCGGGGGCCCGGGCACCCTGACCGTGTTGTTGGAGGGCACCGATCAAGGCGTGCACGGCCGCGCGAACGCGACCGTGGCGCTGTCGGGCTCCGGAGCGCACGCCCCGGAGGCCGTCCCTGACGGATGGGGCCGCTACCCGTGGTCGGTGACGGCCACGTGCGACCAGCGGGCCACCGCGCTGAAGCTCACCTTCGCCCTCTCGGGCCTCTCCGACGTGCTCACCTCAGCCCGCCGCGGCCCGGTCCCGGTCCAGGTGCGCGGCTCCGCCGGCAGCGGGGTCGTCTACGGCGCGATCGAGCCCGGCACGGCCCCGGAGCTCGTGGCCGGGACCGTCGCAGCGCTGCGCACGACCTGCACGCGACACGGCGGCAGCCTGGTGGTCGTGGACGCAGCGACAGCGGTGAAGGCCACCGTCGACAGCTGGGGACCGGTCCCCGCCCAGGACCTGATGCAGCGGGTCAAGGACCAGTTCGACCCCGACCACCGGCTCGCCCCCGGACGCTTCGTGGGAGGTATCTGATGGACAGCGCCTTCGACGAGCACCGCCCGCCGGACGCGGCGCTGGTCGGGGACTGTGTGCACTGCGGGTTCTGCCTGCCGACCTGTCCTACCTACGTCTTGTGGGGCGAGGAGATGGACTCCCCCCGAGGCAGGATCTACCTGATGAAGGAGGGGCTCGAGGGGGAGCCGATGACCGACTCCATGGTCCAGCACTGGGACCGCTGCCTGGGGTGCATGGCCTGCGTGACCGCGTGCCCCTCGGGCGTGCAGTACGACAAGCTCATCGAGTCCACGCGTGCGCAGGTCGAACGGCGCCACGAACGGACGGCGAAGGACCGGGCGCTCCGGGGGCTGATCTTCTCGATCTTCCCTCATCCAAGGCGGCTCCGGCTGTTGCGCGGACCGCTCCGCGGCTACCAGCGGTCCGGGCTGGACCGGCTGGTGCGCCGGAGCGGCCTGCTCGAGCGCATGGCACCGCAGCTGGCTGCGATGGAGAGCCTCGCCCCGCGGCTGGGCAAGCCGGAGCGACTGCCGTCGCGCGTGAGGGCCACCGGGGAGCGACGGGCGGTCGTCGGGATGCTCACCGGCTGCGTGCAGCGAGAGTTCTTCCCCGGCGTCAACGTGGCCACCGTCCGCGTCCTGCAGGCTGAGGGCTGCGACGTCGTCGTACCTCGGTCCCAGGGTTGCTGTGGGGCGCTGTCGGTGCACAACGGCCGCGAGGAAGAGGCGCAGAGGTACGCCCGAGCCCTGCTCGATACCTTCGAGGATGCCGGCGTCGAGTGGGTCGTCGTCAACGCCGCTGGCTGCGGGTCGACGATGAAGGAGTACGCCGACCTGCTGGCCGACGACCCGGTGTACGCCGGACGCGCCCGCACGTTCGCGGAGAAGGTGCGCGACGTGACCGAGATCCTGGTCGAGCTCGGCCCGGTGGCGACCCGGCACCCGCTGGAGGTGACCGTCGCCTATCACGACGCCTGCCACCTCGCCCATGCCCAGGGTGTCCGCAGCCAGCCACGGCAGCTCCTCGGCGCGATCCCCGGGCTGGAGCTGCGCGAGGTCGCCGAGGCCGACGTGTGCTGCGGATCCGCCGGAATCTACAACATCCTCAACCCCGGGCCGGCCCGCGAGCTCGGCGACCGGAAGGCCGCCCACATCGTGGCCACCGGGGCGGAGCTGCTGGTGACCGCCAACCCCGGCTGTCTCATGCAGGTCACCACGGCCATCCAACGCTCCGGCCATCCGATGGGGATGGCCCACACCGTCGAGGTGCTCGACGCGTCCATCCGAGGGACCAGCCTTTCCCTCTCACCCCACGAAGGAGATTGATCGATCATGTCCGAGTCGACAGGACGGGTAGGTGGTGGCGCGAACGTGGCGACGGAGATCCGGAGCAAGCACGTCGACGCGATCGAGTACGCCGACCTTCCCGAACCACTTCCGCTCAAACGGGTCCTGGGCCCGAGCGTGCTGCTCCTTGCCGGGGCGATCGGGTCCGGAGAGTTCGTCCTCTGGCCCTACATCACCTCTCAGGTCGGTCTCACCCTGGTGTGGCTGACGCTGCTCGGGGTGCTGACGCAGTACTTCCTCAACATGGAGATCGAGCGCTACACGCTGGCGACGGGCGAGACCGCGGTGACTGGCTTCACCCGGCTCTGGAAGCCATGGGGGCTGCTCTTCGTGCTCATGACGATCGTCCCGTGGGCGTGGCCCGGCTGGGCGACCGGAGGAACGACGACCCTGAGCTTCGCGCTCGGTTTCTCCGAGACGGCTGTCCCCTACATCACGATCGGCGTCCTGGTGCTGATCGGGATCGTGCTGACCGTGTCCCCGGTGGTCTATCGGACCGTCGAGAAGATCCAGTTCTTCATGGTGGGCCTGATCATCCTCTTCGTCGTCTACGCGGCGGTCTTCCTGCTCGGCGGAGACGGGTATGCCGCCCTCGGCCGTGGGTTCGTGGAGGTCGACAAGATCCCCGACGGGGTGGGAACGATCGGAGCTGCCACCCTGCTCGGCGCGATCGCGTTCGCCGGGGCCGGTGGCGCGCTCAACCTGGTGCAGTCCAACTGGGTCCGTGACAAGGGTCTGGGCATGGGGGCAAGGCTCCCGAGGATCGTCTCGCCGTTCACCGGTGAGGAGGTCGCCGCGCCGGCCACGGGCTACTTCTTCCGGCGTGACGAGGAGAACATGCGCCGGTGGAACGCGTGGTGGAAGGTCGCCAACCGCGAGCAGTTCACCACGTTCTTCGTGATCGGCGCGATCGCGTTGTTCGTGTTCATGACCCTCACGCTCGTCACCGTCGGGGTCGGCGGCGCAGAAGAGAGCTTCGACTTCATCAAGGTGCAGGGTGAGGCGCTCAGCGACGCCAACGGGGCATGGCTGGGCACCACGTTCTGGCTCATCGGCGGCGTCGTGCTGTTCTCGACCAACCTTGCCGTGCTCGACATGGTGGGACGGGTCACCGCAGACGTACTGAAGACGGGCGCGCTCAAGAACAACGCCACCTGGAGCGAGAGCAAGCTCTACTTCGCGACCGTCTGGCTCGAGATCGCGTTCGGCTCGATCATCCTCCTGTCCGGGGTCACCCAGCCGATCGTCCTGCTCGTCATCGCGTCGTCCCTGAACGGGCTCGTGATGTTCGTGTACTCGTGCCTGTTGATCCAGCTGAACCGAGGCATGCTCCCGCGTGAGATCGGTCTCAAGGGTGGACGACTCGTGGCGATCGGGTGGGCCGTCCTGTTCTACGGCGGCTTCTCCGTCATCTTGCTGATCGATCAGGCGAAGATGTTGTTCTCCTAGGCCCCCGGTCGACAGGAGACGAGGCATGGTCGAGCGCCGGGAGAACCAACAGCGCTCACCCGGCTCGGTGCAGTCGGTGGACCGGGCCCTGGACCTGCTCGAGGCGCTCGCCGGCTATGCGAGGCCGGTCGGGGTCGGTGAGGTGGCCGCGCTGACGGGTCTGCCTCAGGGCACCGCCCACCGGTTGCTGCGCAGCCTGCAAACCCGCGGCTACGTCCGTCACGACGTCACGCGGAAGTACGCCCTCGGAGCGGCCGCGTTCCGACTCGGGGACGCTGCCCAGCGCGCCCTCGCGCACAGCGCCCGGCCGTATCTCGCACAGCTGGTCGGCTACGCGGGGGAGACCGCCAACCTCTCGGTGATCGAAGGGGACGACGTGGTGTACGTCGCCCAGGTGCCCTCACCGCACACCCTGAGGATGTTCGCCGAGGTGGGTCGGCACGTGCCCTTGCACAGCACGGCCTCGGGCAAGGTGTTGCTGGCGGCCCTTCCGCCGGACCAGGTCTCCTCGATGCTGCGCCGCACCGGTCTGCCGCGGCAGACGGAGCACACCCTCACCGACCCCGATGCCTTCGATGTCGAGCTCGGGCGGACCCGGGCCAGTGGTTGGGCCGCGGACGAGGAGGAGCAGGAGCTGGGGGTTCGTTGTGTGGCGGTGCCGGTCGGCCGCGGGGAGGACGTGGTCGCCGCACTGTCATTGTCTGGCCCGGCAGAGCGTTTCACGGGTGCGGCAACCGAGGGCCTGGTCGAGGAGATGGCGCGCGTGGCGCAGGCATTCGCCGGCGAGGTGATGGGAGCCGACCACGAGGTGACGCCGTAAGGCACCGGACCAGGAGGCTGTGCGAGGGTGAGCGGCATGCGGGTGGCGCTGATGGTGACGTGTATCAACGACGCGATGTTCCCGGCCGCGGGTCGGGCCGTCGTCGCGTTGCTGCGCAGGCTCGGTGTCGAGGTCGACTTCCCTGCTGCACAGACGTGCTGCGGACAGCCGATGGTGAACACCGGATACCTCGACGAGGCGGTGCCGGTGGTCCGCAACTTCGTCTCGGCCTTCTCCGGGTTCGACTACGTCGTGACGCCGTCCGGGTCGTGTGCCGGCTCGGCCCGCCACCAGCACGGGCTCGTCGCGCGCCGCTCGGGTGATGCCGGGCTGGCCGCTGCCGTCGCCGAGGTCGCGCCTCGTGTGCTGGAGCTGACGGAGTTCCTGGTCGACGTACTCGGGGTGACTGATGTGGGTGCGTCGTTTCCCCACACGGTGACCTACCACCCGACGTGTCACTCACTGCGGATGCTCGGCGTCGGCGACCGGCCGCTCTCGCTGCTGCGTGCGGTGCGGGGCATCCGTCTGGTGGATCTGCCGGATGCCGAGTCGTGCTGTGGCTTCGGGGGCACGTTCGCGGTGAAGAACTCCGACACGTCTGTCGCGATGGGGGCCGACAAGGTGCGACATGTCGTGGCCTCCGGTGCGGAGATCCTGGTGGCCGGCGACTCCTCGTGTCTCATGCACATCGGCGGGATGCTGTCTCGGCAGCGGTCCGGGGTGCGCGTCTTGCACCTGGCGGAGGTGCTGGCGTCGGTGGACGGTGAGCCTTCGGTGGTCGAGCCTGTCGAGACATGGCGGGGCAGGACGTGAGCGCGACGTTCGTCGGGATGCCGGCGTTCCCTACCGCCGCGCGTACGGCGTTGGCGGACACGCAGCTGCGGGCGAACCTGGCGCTCGCCACCGGCACGATCCGCGCCAAGCGGTCCGCCGTCGTGGCCGAAGTCGACGACTGGGAGGAGCTGCGGCTCGCGGGTGCGGCGATCAAGGACAATGCCCTGCGGCATCTCGACTCTCAGTTGGTCGAGCTCGAGGCAGCCTTGGTTGCCCGGGGGGCAACGGTGCACTGGGCCCGTGACGCCGAGGAGGCCTGCGCGGTCGTCGCCGCTGTCGCTCGCTCGCATGGTGTCGACGAGGTGGTGAAGGTCAAGTCGATGGCCACGCAGGAGATCGGGCTCAACGAGGCGCTGGCGGCCGAGGGGATCGCTGCGTGGGAGACCGATCTCGCCGAGCTCATCGTCCAGCTCGGCGACGACCTGCCCTCGCACATCCTGGTGCCGGCGATCCACCGGAACCGCTCGGAGATCCGCGACATCTTCGTCTCGAGGATGGCCGGCGTGGGGCGGCCCGCGCCCGATGACCTCACCGACGACCCGGCGCGGCTAGCGGAGGCGGCCAGGCTGCATCTGCGGGAGAAGTTTCTGCGTGCCCGCGTGGCCGTGTCGGGCGCGAACTTCGCCGTCGCCGACACCGGAACGCTGGTCGTGGTGGAGTCCGAGGGCAACGGGCGAATGTGCCTCACGCTGCCGGAGGTGCTGGTCTCGGTCGTCGGGATCGAGAAGGTGGTGCCGACCTGGTCCGACCTCGACGTGTTCCTGCAGCTGCTGCCGAGGTCGTCGACGGGGGAGCGGATGAACCCCTACACCTCGATGTGGACCGGCGTGACGCCCGGGGACGGGCCGCAGGAGGTGCACGTCGTCCTGCTCGACAACGGCCGGACCCGCGCGTTGGCCGACGAGGTCGGCCGGCAGGCGCTGCGGTGCATCCGCTGCTCGGCGTGCCTGAACGTGTGTCCGGTCTACGAGCGAACCGGTGGGCATGCCTATGGCTCGGTCTACCCGGGCCCGATCGGCGCCATCCTCAACCCGCTGCTGCGCGGGGTCGGGTCCGACGAACAGACCGACTCGCTGCCCTACGCATCGACGCTGTGCGGCGCCTGCTTCGAGGCGTGCCCGGTGCTGATCGACATCCCGTCGGTGCTCGTGGACCTGCGGGCCCAGGTGGTCGACGCGCACCGGTCGGTGGCCGGCGATCGGCACGTGGCCACTCCGGAGGCGCTGGCGATGCGAGCCATGACGTGGATCCTCTCTTCTGCCGCCCGGTTGGGGCTGGCCGAGCGGGCGTCCGGGCTGTTCGGGCGCGCGGCCTCGCGGCGGGACGGGCGCACCTCGCCGGGGGGACGTCGAGCACTGTCTCGGCTGCCCGGACCTGGTGCGGCGTGGACCGACGCGCGCGACCTACCTGTCCCGCCGTCCGAGTCGTTCCGGGCCTGGTGGAAACGCACCGACGGCGGCAACTCGTGAGCGCGCGGGAGGAGGTCCTGTCACGCGTCCGGGCCGCCCTCGCGGAGGCCGACCGCACCGACGTACCCGTTCCCCGGTCCTATCGCTCCCGGCCGGCCCGGTTGTCGCCGGACGCACTGGTGGACCTGTTCGTCGCACGGGTGGAGGACTATCGCGCGACGGTCACCCGCTGCTCGGCGGCCGACGTCATCGCCCGGATCTCCGAGGTGCTGCCGGTCGGGGCCCGAGTCGTGCTGCCCGCCGGACTGCCCTGGGACGTCCCTGACGGGATCGTCGATGACGGACTGTCGGCCACCGACCTCGACAGCTTCGACGCGGTCCTCACCGCAGCCACCGTCGGCATCGCCGAGACCGGCACGATCGTGCTGACCCACGGCTCCGGGGAGGGCCGTCGGGCGATCACCCTCGTGCCGGACCTGCACGTGTGTGTCGTCCACGCCGGCCAGATCGTCGCCGACGTCCCGGACGCGTTCGGCGTACTGGACCCCGTGCGGCCGCAGACCTGGGTCAGCGGGCCCTCGGCCACCAGCGACATCGAGCTCAACCGGGTGGAGGGCGTCCATGGACCCCGCACCCTGCACGTCCTCCTCCTCAGCTGACCGCTCATGCGAGCCCACCTGAGACCCGGGTGCCCCAAGCACGTGGCACTACCGTGAAGCCCAAGAGTCCACCCATGCTGCTCAGGCGGTTCAGCTCGGTCTTCTGGGTGATGCCGGCCGCGGGTGCGGTGTTGTCGGGCGTGGCCGCGGTCGCAGCCGTCCAGGTCGACCGGTCCTTCGGCGGTAACTCCGGTCTGGTCTACGGCGGTGGCCCGGAGTCGGCGCGGGCGATCCTCAGCACTGTCGCCTCGTCGGTGCTCACCTTCGCAGCCTTGACGTTCTCGATCACCGTCGTGGCACTGCAGCTCGCGTCCAGCCAGTTCAGCCCTCGCGTGCTGAGCTCCTTGCTGCGCGACAGGTGGACCCAGGCCGCTCTCAGCATCTTCGTCGGAACGTTCGTCTTCGCGCTGTTGACGTTGCGCGAGGTGCGTGGCGGCAACGACCCCTTCGTGCCGGGACTCGCGGTGAGCGCGACCCTTGTCCTCGGACTTGCCAGCATCGGCACCTTGGTCGGCTTCATCCACCACATGGCGCAGTCGTTACGGGTGGTCACGATCATCGACCGGATCGAGCGGGAGACCCGCAAAGCGCTCGATGCGTGGTACGTCGACGATGCCCGAGGGGTCACGGACGGCCGGATGGTGTCCGGAGACAGCCGGATCGTGACGGCGTCCGGCGACGGGGTGCTGACGTGGTTCGAGCGAGAAACGCTCGTGGACCGCGCGGTGCGGGACGACCTCTCCGTGCGGCTGCTGGCGCCGGCCGGCAGCTGGGTGGTCGAGGGACAGCCACTCCTCGAGGTTGTCGGCGGGCGGCGACCGGTCGAGGGCCTCGGGGCGCTGGTCGGTCTCGATCGGGAGCGCGAGACGCCACGCGACCCGGCGTACGGCTTCCGCCAGCTCGTCGACATCGCCGAACGGGCGCTCTCGCCGGGGGTCAACGACCCGACGACGGCGGTGCAGTGCCTGGACCGGATGCACTCGCTGCTGCGCCGGATCGCGACGCGTGACCTGGCGGTCGGTGACACCGTGGTCGAGGGGGTCGTCCGGCTCCGGGTGCCGGTGCCGACCTGGCCGGACTACCTTGCGTTGAGCTGTGACGAGATCCGGCACTGGGGCGCCGGGTCCGTGCGCATCCACCGGCGAATCGAGGCTCTCCTGCGGGGACTGCTCGACGTGGTCGACGGCGAGCGTGCCGATGCGGTGCGACGGCAGCTGGATCATCTGGAGCAACGTCGCGAGGGCGACGTGGAGTTGGAATGGTCCGCGACGGCACCGGCCGGGGATCCGGCAGAGCGTCCGGCCGGGCCGCGGTAGCCGGTCAGGGCGCCGGCGTGGCGGCGGAGCGGTTGCACTCAGCCCTTGCGGGCCCGTGAAGCCATCCGGCCACGCAGGTTGGCGTCCAGGACGACCTTGCGGATGCGCACGGACTCGGGGGTGACCTCGACGCACTCGTCCTCGCGGCAGAACTCCAGGCTCTGCTCGAGCGACAGTCTCCTCGGCGGGATCAGCTTCTCGAAGTTGTCGGAGGTGGAGGAGCGGACGTTGGTCTGCTTCTTCTCCTTGGTGATGTTGACGTCCATGTCGTCCTCGCGGGAGTTCTCCCCGACGATCATGCCCTCATAGACCTCGGTCGTCGGCTCCACGAAGAGGGTGCCCCGCTCCTGCAGGTTCGTCATCGCGTACGCCGTCGCGGCCCCCTGTCGATCGGCGACGAGGGACCCCTGGGAACGCGACTTGATCTCGCCGGCCCAGGGCTCGTACTTCTCGAACACGTGATGTGCGATCCCGGTGCCGCGGGTGTCGGTGAGGAACTCGGTGCGGAAGCCGATAAGTCCACGGGCCGGCACCAGGAACTCCATGCGGACCCAGCCGGTGCCGTGGTTGGTCATCTGCTCCATGCGACCTTTGCGGAGCGCGAGCAGCTGGGTGATCGTGCCGAGATACTCCTCCGGCGCGTCGATCGTGAGGCGCTCGACCGGCTCGTGCCGCTTCCCGTCGATCTCGCGGGTGACGACCTGCGGCTTGCCGACCGTCAGCTCATAGCCCTCGCGGCGCATCTGCTCGACGAGGATGGCCAGCGCCAGCTCGCCGCGACCCTGGACCTCCCAGGTGTCGGGACGCTCGGTGCTGAGCACCTTGATCGACACGTTGCCGACGAGCTCGGTGTCGAGGCGGTCCTTGATCAGGCGGGCAGTGACCTTCGCGCCCTTGACCCGGCCCGCCATCGGCGAGGTGTTGGTGCCGATCGTCATGGAGATGGCCGGCTCGTCGACGGTGATCAGCGGCAGTGCGACGGGGTTCTCCGGGTCAGCCAGCGTCTCGCCGATCATGATGTCGGGGATGCCGGCGATGGCGACGATGTCGCCGGGTCCAGCCTCCTCGCCCGGCTTCCGCTCGAGACCCTGGGTCACGAGCAGCTCGGTGATCTTGACCGACCGCGTCGTACCGTCACGTCTCATCCACGCGACCTGCTGACCCTTGCGGAGCACGCCCTCCTGGACCCGGACCAGCGCGAGCCGGCCGAGGAACGGGGAGGAGTCGAGGTTCGTCACGTGCGCCTGCAGCGGCGCGTCGGGGGTGTACGTCGGCGCCGGGATCGTGGAGAGGATCGTCTTGAAGAGGGGCTCCAGGTTGTCGCTGTCGGGGTGGCCGCCGTTCTCCGGCATGTTCGTGCTGGCCTTGCCGAACTTGGCGCTCGCGTAGACGACGGGGAAGTCGAGAGCCTCGGCGTTGTGGCTGTCGTCGAGCAGGTCCATGAACAGCTCGTAGGTCTCGTCAACGACCTCGCTGATCCGGGCGTCGGGACGGTCGACCTTGTTGACCACGAGCACCACAGGCAGGTCGGCGTTGAGCGCCTTGCGCAGCACGAACCGGGTCTGCGGGAGCGGGCCCTCGGACGCGTCGACGAGCAGGACGATCCCGTCGACCATGGACAGGCCGCGCTCGACCTCTCCACCGAAGTCGGCGTGGCCCGGGGTGTCGATGATGTTGATCGTCATCGGCTTCCCGTGTGCTGCCTCGCCCGTGTAGCGGATCGCGGTGTTCTTCGCGAGGATCGTGATGCCCTTCTCACGCTCGAGGTCCCCGGAGTCCATCGCGCGCTCGTCGACGTGCTGGTGCGCACCGAATGCGCCGCCCTGCCAGAGCATCTTGTCGACCAGCGTGGTCTTGCCGTGGTCGACGTGCGCGACGATCGCGACGTTGCGGAGGTCGTCGCGGCGAGAGCGGGACTGGGTCTCGGGCATGGCGAGGCGTTGGCTTTCAGTTCGGGGCTCCCGCGGGCGTCGTCCGACGGCAGGAAAGACCTAGGCAGTCTATCGGCGTGCGGCCCACGCTCCGAATCGTCGCGTCGAGACAGCGACCGGGGAGGGTTCCCGTCATGTGGTGTGGGGGATCCTCCCCGAACCAGTGCGCAAGCTGTCAGGGATCCTTTACTTCGGCCGCGACTCCCGGTAAGCCAGAGGCATGACGACCTGCCGGTTCGTGCCGCCCTACCTCCTCGAACGGGTCGCCGCGCTTCACCGTGACGACTCGGTGGGCTCGTGCTGCCGCAGCACCTTGGCGCTCGACCAGGAGCTGTGCGGTCGGCGGTCGACGACCGCGGGTCCCGCTGTTGGTCGTCCTGCTGCCGGCCCCGC